>JAFGOU010000450.1 GCA_016926315.1 Chitinispirillaceae bacterium | reverse complement strand
ATCGGCATAGCCGATTCCACGTCTGCTGCACTTACCACACAGCTCAACGTACTGGCGGATTCCGATTTCAGGCCATCACGGCAACCGGGCTTTTTTACGCTTGCAGCGACCATGCCGGACCTATCAAACATCATAAACAATCGAACCGACACTTCTAACGTCCAACCAAATGATTTTGCCGACAACGACAAAGACGGCTACCCG
Organism: Chitinispirillaceae bacterium; assembly: GCA_016926315.1. The sequence goes on along the minus strand of JAFGOU010000450.1, from coordinate 4,846 downwards.
GACTGGCTCGAAACCGCCCTCGGAACAAATAAACTCGATGCCGCGAGCAAACCCGAAATGACCATCGATTCAGATAAGGACGGTATCGCCGATTTCTTTGAATCCATGTTGAATTATAAACCCGAGGACTCAGCTTCGAAACCGGCCGACGTGAATGGTAACCATATCCCGGATACCCTCGAAAAAAAGACGACCTGGGACACTCGCCTCAATAAAGACTCCGACAACGACACATGGCCCGATGAAATCGAAATGGCGCTGCAAACCGATCCGTGGAATGCGGGCTCGTTTCCAAAAACCTTTTCAAAAGGCTCAGCGCCAACGGGGAACTACCGGGGAAAGATTCTCATCCAATCAGATAACAAGGAGTACGCCATCGCCATCAGCATCGGCACCGATTCACTCGGAAACGCGAGCGCGGTGATCGATTCGACAATGCTCAATATCCTGCGGACCGGCGAACGGCTTGAGTGCCGATTCGAATTCGGGGAATGGGTTTTTTACAGTAAAATGATCGCCGGACTATTCGTCAACAAATACCTTAAATTCAGGGCCATGCCGAAATACCAGGAACTTGAAGGAAATATCGACATGAGCGACCTGGCAAACGGTGGCGGTCCACTGGTCGGGAGGTTCAGGGTCCGTACCGACGGGAATGTACCTTCGCTTATCGGCGGCGATCCTAATGTCCAGCCCGGAACTATCAATCCACCGCCGCAAAACATACTGGACGCCTTGTCCAATCCGACTGCGGACGCGAAAGCCATGACCCTCTCCATCGCCAAGGATGCCACCAGTGGCAAATATACGGCAACCCTCTCGATTGACGGCATGCAGCAGCTCACTTCCTTTGAGGCCCATTGGCAGCCGCAAATGTTCCCCCGTTACATTTTCAAGTTCGTAGCTGATTCAGGAGAAATCAGGATTGAGGGAGATGTATTTAGGGATGCGGCCGCCATGTACCTTGGCGGTCCGGTGTTCATCAATATGAAGCAAAGCCTTGATTTTGTACTCAGGGACAGCCTCGCAAAGATCGATGACCCGACAGCTGGAACCTGGAAAGGTTTTGTTAAAAAATCCACCATTACCGATATCAACAACAAGGGACCGTTAGCTTACATCGGTCTGCGTGCCGCACTCGAGAGCGCGGTAACCCAAACGAGCAAAAAGGCGATGAAGATCACCGACAGTACGATCATAATTATCAAGGAATTCTGGCAGGAAGGTATTTGGAAATGTAAGGATTCCACCGGAACACCCCTCTACCAGATTCTTGAAAAACCGGGCGATCCGCAAAACGTTTTTATCGGAAAGGACAAAAGCGGCGCTGACGTCATAATGATCAGACCCGATGGCGGCACTATTACCCCCAACGGACCGGTCCCTTTCAAAGGACCCCTTTCCGAGATACTAAAAGCGCTCACGACATCGGGGCTTTCGGTGAAAGTTATGGTGCCGAACAACCCGACCCCTCGTGATACCCGTGTGGATACGGCAACCCTCCGCAAGATCCCGGACCCCGGTAAACCCACTGACTCAGTGTATCAAATCCGGGACCTGACCGACACCGCTAAATATTACTCTTTCTTGGGCGATCCTGCAATAAACGGCGCATTAATGCTCATGGACAACAAACCGCTGGTATCAGAAATGGGAACAGGGCCACAGCCCCAGAAGGTGATGGTTCCGTACATTGGCCCTCTCAATGCCATCCAGACTGCGCTCACCGCCTCAACTAATGGCGTTATAGTCATGGTGCCGAACAACCCGACACCGCGCGACGCCCAGATCAATGCAGCCTCTCTGGAGCCATTCACCGATTCACTCAAACCCGGAGTGACCCTTTACCGGGCACGTGATGCGCAAGACTCCATGAAACAATATCTATTCATGGCCGATTCCGCTTCCGGGCAGTTATTGATCCAGAACAATAAGCCGGTGGTTTCGGAGATGAGCACCGGACCGCAACCCCGAACAACGATCATCCCCTACTCCGGCCCGATAACGGGCATCCAGACCGCGCTCGCGACTTCGTCAAACAGCGTCAAGGTGATAGTACCAAACAACACAAACCCGCTCGATGCCCAGATCAACCCTGCCTCACTGCAACCGTTTACTGATCCTAAAAAACCGGATGTAACCACCTATCAGGCACGTGATGCGCAGGACACCATGAAGATGTATGTCTTTATGGCAGATTCGGCTACCGGGCAACTGAAACTCATGGATAATAAACCGGTTGTTTCGGAAATGGGCGGACAAGGACCGATGATCCAACCGTTTAGAGGCGCGATTACTCTGGTCGAAACCGCTTTGACCGCTTCAAACAACCAGGTGCAGCTGAAGAATCCCATGGACGGTTCGACCATGACGATATCCGTCGACCGTGCGACGCTTCAGTCCATTCCCGATCCGCAGGCACTAAACCAGACCCTTATTGTCGCGACACGGATGGACGATGCTGCTTTAAAGGTTCTTTTTACCGGTATGCAGGAAAATCCGGCACAGTTGAATATCGACCCGGGCACGAACCGCCCTGTAGTAGTTGACCCGCCCCCGGGTACGATGTGAAATCTCACCAGATTGAAGTTGGCGTGAACGGGACGGAACGATCCGTCCCGTTTTATTTGGTGAAGGACTTAACGCATAAAAACGATTTTTTTAACTGCCGCCGGCCCGTTCATCGACTGTCCCCTGGCAAAGTAGACCCCTGCGGGTAACCGTATGCTGCTACGACCGAACTCCTGCGCCCCGTCGCGCACCTGGAAAGATCTGCCCAATCCAGCGTCATACTGCGCTACTACCCTGCCGCTAATGTCTATGATACCGACCATACCCTGCAAGGTAACAGACTGCCACGAGTGTCCTCGGGCTAAAGACTCCATCACCCCGACATTCGGATTACCATATATAATAAACTTCCCGCTGCAGTGGAGCAGGCTCATCATGTGGAGCAGACCGCTGTAATAGCGCCAGGTCCCTGAGGGTACGGGCGTTTTCCAGAACTTATCGACGTATTTCCACGCAGTGGTATCGTTTGAGGCCAGGGCCGATACCGCGTTGCAGGCGATCTGCCCGCCGGACGCCGAGTAAAACGAACCATCGGCTTCGGGTGATCGCTGTCCGTCCCAGGTATAGGTCTGTTTGTAATCCCCTTCACGGTCAAAGAAACGGAGCAACCGGACCGTCTGCGTGATGGCCCAGGGATCGTCCTTGAACCAGGAGTAGCCGAACCCGACATTCATGGGCATGCGCCAGGAATCAGAATGGTAGACTCCGGCGAACTGGTTGAAGCTGACGGTCTTTGGCGTTCCGTCGAAATTGGCGTAATCGGTCACCAAGCCGGTGGTCGAATGGCAGGCCCGCTTGAGAAACGCCCAGCTTGAATCCGCCATTTTTGCCCAGTAAGGTTTATCATTTGTCGCAAACTGCGCCCAGACGCGATAGAACCCGGGCAGATGGTAGCTCGGATCGGTAAACGCCTCGCTTCGCGCATCAGGGGTGAATACGATCATGGAGTGGTCCGGGTTGATCATGGGGACCACCGTGGTGTTGGGCGTCTTATGAAGCATCTCGTACAGGATGGAATCGGCCTGCACCTGATAGTTCATGATCCCGGCGCCGTTCCCCCACCGCTTTGTCGCAAAAAGCAACGCGGTTACGAAATACTCCTCACCGTCGGGCGCGGGGTTGGGATCGACCATGGCATACGGGCTGGTTTCGTTGACTTTCCAGGAAAAGGTGCCCTTCTGGTCTCCGGTGCGATGCTGCATGTAGGTATAGGCGAATTTCCAGAGCCGGTCAAAAATATCCTGCCGGTTCATCATGACGGAGATCATCATACCATAGCTCTGGCCTTCGGTGATGATGGAGCCGGAACCGGGCTTGTTGATAAAGCCCAGGTCACTCCCCACAGGCGTATAAACCGCCTCGTTGTCGCGGTCGCCAAAAAAGAGCTGCTGAAACGCTGCATCGACTTTTTCATCAATGGCAGTCTGCGAATACCCCATCTCGGCGAACAGGTTGCGGTGATTTCCGCTCTGCCAGGCGCTCTGTGCCGGAATGGTAATGGTGCCCGGCAGGGTGGCGGTGTTGACTTCAAGAACGACATTGTCGAAATCAAACGTTCCCGTGGAGTAGCCGCAGTAAAAGTTGAAGCTCATCTGACCCGATCCCGCCACGTCGGATTTACGGTAGACCTCATATTTTTTCCAAGCGGTACCCAGGGTCATCTCGAAACCCTGACGGTAGGCATAGGGGCTGGCGCTGTCACCCGCAACCGCCACCTGAAAGGTGCGGGGCGCATCGGCTTTTGCCCAGAAGCTCAGGTGGTAATCGATCCCCTTGACCGCGTTGAATGCCGGGTCCTGAAGCTGGACGTGCCAGTTGTTGCTGGCGTTGATGGCCGTCACGGTCACCCTGCAAAACCGGGTTCCTTCCTGGGCGCCGGTGGCGGGATAACTCACGGTCGCGGCCGCACCGCCGGAAGGGTCGGTCCAGAGCGTCCAGCCGGTGCCGCTGTTTTCGAAGCCGCCGTTGGTATAGAGGTTCTGGGTAGCGGCCTGTGAAAGAAAAGCCGTAAACAGCAGTGCTATACATGACCTGATGATTACTCGCATCAAACGCCCCTCTCCTGATGGTGGACTGAATGGAAGAAAACAGTAAAAAAAGCGCTTTGACCTTTTCTATATTAGTGGTTGATATATCCAGACGGTTTATCCTGATTCCAGACGATACATTCGACACCGGTTCCGCATACCGAACCCCGCGGTTACTTTTGTAGTTAGAGCTCATTTATACCTTTAGCCGACCAGTAGTTACAAAATCGCCCGCTTATTCCTGCGAT
>JAFGOU010000449.1 GCA_016926315.1 Chitinispirillaceae bacterium | reverse complement strand
CTTCGTACGCATCGCGCGGCGCCGGTTGAAGGCGATGAAATCCGCAAAATTGTTCTTGAGCGCGTCGGTCGTGATGACCAGGTACTCGTAGGAGCTGTCGGTTTTCGCGGTCATGGGAACAAAAGCCGCCGCTTCAGGGTTGTCTACGAGTTCGGAAAGCTGGCTCTGAATCGCCGGGGTGCATTGCGGGCCCAGCAGCTCGTCGCCGGCGGATTTGGAAAGAGCGATGCTCGGTGTCGTGGTCGCCCTTACCGATATTTTTTTATAGTAACGCACCTGGCCGGTGACCGGGTTGTACTGAACGGGATTGACCGAAGAAATCAGAAGGGGATGCCCGTTTTTATACTGGACCCTGAACCATGCCCTGGCCGCGGCATCGGGAAAAAAAGCGTTCCTTTCGTAGATAAGCGAGCGGTAGCGGTCGGGAACACGGTTGAGCCGTTTGTGCATCTTGTTGACCGCCGGAATGTGCGGATCGAGAGTGTACGTGCCGCTGAGGAGAACGGGTTCGCCGTATTCCACGTCAAGTGAGAGCGCCTTGTGACCCGCGGGAAGAAGCAGGGTTACGGGCCTGACCGCCACCTTCGGCGAAAAATCGGCATACATCGGACTGCACCCTTCGATAGATACGCTCCCGTTTCCGATGACCGGCTCGGTAAACGTATAATCATGGGTGATGATGCTGGAGGCGGACAACAACAGCGGAATCAGAACAACCGTCAGTAATGTTTTAGCCATACCCCTTCTCCTGTAAAAATGGTAACCATCCGAAGAGCGCCTGTTTTGCTAGTAATGTTTATTAATATAATAAATTATTTACCCGCCTGAGAGGGTAAAAGATAGTAACCGTTGTCAGAAGTTCGGATGCATGCTGCGCCCGTCCGAATCGGCGGCCACCCCGAGAGGCTGCACCAACTATTTTCCCTTCATGAAAAAGAACGTGACAGGACAACCGTTGCATGATGCCACCGCCCTCGTAACCGGTGCCACCAGCCCCCTGGGACGCGCGGTCGCGCTGTCGCTTGCGGCGCAGGGAGCCGATATCGTGGTCCATTACCGCAGCTCCCGTCCGAATGCCGAAACGCTCTGCAGGGAGATCCGCGACCTCGGCCGTCGTTCCTTCGCCGTCAGGGCTGATTTCAGGAAAAATAACGAGATCAGGGCACTTATCGGCAAGGCGCTGACCTTGACCAACAGGCTTGATATTCTCGTCAACAACGCGGCGCTCTACCCCCGTGCTACCCTGAAAAACCTCTCGGTACCCTCCTTTTCAGATACCATGCGGGTCAATGCCTGGGCGCCGATCGCTCTCGGCCGCGAGTTCGCGAAGCGGTGCGGCCGGGGTGTCATCGTGAACCTGCTTGACAGCAGGATCGTTGGAAGCGACCCCGGGCATGCGGGATATGCCATCAGCAAACAGGCGCTCCGGGCCGCAACCGACCTGATGGCGCTGGAGTATGCGCCTGGCATCAGGGTGAATGCGGTCGCTCCGGGACTAGTCCTCAAAAAAGCAGGGGAGAAGCGTACCGGCGCGCGATTGGCGCGGTCGCTTCCTCTCAAGCGGTACGGAACGCCCGATGATATCGCCCGCGCAGTGCTCTTTCTGGCGCAGAGCGGATTCATTACCGGCCAGTGCGTGTTCGTCGACGGCGGCAGGCAGGTCCGCGAACGGCTGAAGGGAGTGACGCCGAAGCGTCCCGGGACACGCTGACCCCGGAGCGGCATGGGTTGCCGCCGCGGCGGCCCCTCTTTTCCGGCGCACCATCACGTATTTTTCCCCCACCTATGGAACCACTGCAGACACTTGTCGAGCGGGACCTGCTCCCGTATGTCGAAAAACCGCTCCGGTATACGGGCGGCGAGCTTCATGCCGTGAAAAAAGAGCCGCGGGACGTCAGGCTGCACGGCGTGCTCTGTTTTCCCGACCTCTATGACCTCGGCATGTCGCATCTCGGCCTGCAGATTCTCTATCATATTGTCAACAACCAGCCCGGCTGGGCGCTGTCGCGCTGTTTCCATCCCTGGACCGATGCGGAACAACACATGCGCGAACGCTCGATCCCGCTGTATTCGCTTGAATATTTCACGCCGCTGCGCGAGGCCGACTGGCTGGGATTTTCCGTCCAGTATGAACTGCAGTACACCAACATCCTGAATATGCTCGATCTTGGCGGCGTCGCGGTCCGTGCCTGCGACCGCGGCGAATCCGACCCGATGGTCATCGCCGGCGGCCCCTGCGTCAGCAACCCCGAACCGCTGGCCGCTTTTATCGACGCCTTTGCCCTGGGGGATGGCGAAGCGACGGTTCCTGCACTATGCCGGATACTGGAACGCCGCAAGCCGGAGCGCCTCCCGCGTCAAACCGTGCTGCAGGAACTCGCCGGCGTTCCCGGCGTGTATGTGCCGTCGCTGCATCCGGCGGTTCGGAAAGGGCGGTTCATCGTCCCGGACCTTTCCGGCAGGCCGCCGGTGCGCGCCGCAAAGGTTCCCGAACTGCTGCCGGAATACTACCCGGTCAGGCCGGTGGTGCCGCTCATCAACGTGGTCCACCACCGTCTCGGCATCGAAATAATGCGGGGATGCACCCATGGCTGCAGGTTCTGCAGCGCCGGCATCTGGTACCGGCCCGTGCGCGAGAAAGATCCTGCGGCGTTGTCGCGGGAGATCGAACAGGGCATTGCCGCCACCGGATGGCGCGACGTCAGCCTCATGAGCCTTTCGTCGGCCGATTACTCCTGTTTGAATGTCCTCCTCGAAAACTCGCTTTCGCTCAAGCGGCGCTATCGCGTCGCCTTTTCACTTCCGTCAACGCGTATCGATGCGCTTACCGCCGGGCAGGTCGACCGCATGAACGCCGTTTCGCCGGTACATTCGATCACCATCGCGCCGGAGGCCGGCAGCGAACGGTTGCGCAGGGTCATCAACAAGGAGTTTACCGATGAGGCCGTGTATACCGTGGTGAAGAACCTGCTCGCGAGCAACGTGCAGACCATCAAGCTTTATTTCATGGTGGGGCTGCCGACCGAAACGCAGGAGGATATCGAAGCGATCGTTTCCCTGGTGACGAAAATCGCGGGCATGGCCCGCGCGGCGTCACACCGCCGCAGCGTGCACGTGTCGCTCTCCCCGTTTTCGCCGAAACCGCATACGCCGTTTCAGTGGGAGGCGATGGACGCGGTTGAATCGCTCCAACGGAAAAACGTTTTTGTCAGGAACCGGCTCCGTCACTTCGAAAACGTGAAGGTGTCGTGGCGGCGGACAACGATCACCCTGCTCGCAAGCGTCATGGCGCGCGGCGATCGTGCGCTCGGCGCGGTCATTTACGGCGCGTGGAAGCGCGGCGCGCGGTTTGACGGATGGGACGAACTGCTGTCGTTTGAACGCTGGAGCGAGGCCGCCGCCGAGGCGTCGGTTGATTTTTCATATTTTTTGATGGCGATCCCTCCGGATCAGGACCTTCCCTGGCGCGCGGTGAGCACCGGCGTCGATACCTCGTTTCTCCTTGAAGAACGGCGCAAGGCTTCTGGCGGGGAGATCACGCCGGACTGCCGCGTCGGGAGGTGCGCCGCCTGCGGCGTCTGCGATTCAGCCGTCGGCAACCGCATCATCGGAGGGGAAGCCGCTCCATCGTCCGCGGAGCCGGACATTATTTACGGCAGAAAAAATGCCGCTGCCGGAAAGACGCCGGGACGGTACCGGTTCGTCTACCGGAAAGGCGCCGCCGTCCGCTTCATGGGGCATCTGGACATGGTGGCCGCGATCACCAGGGCGCTTGTCGCGTCGGGATGCGACGTCTCCTATTCGCAGGGTTTCCAGCCGCACCCGAAGGTCTCCTTCGGCCCGCCCCTGCCGTGCGGCGTCATGGGCCTGGCGGAATCGTTCGATGTTCTGACCGACACGCCGCTGCAGGTGCCGGTTTCCGCGATGAATGCCATGCTGCCGCCTGATCTGCAGCTCCTGAGCTACTCCCGGTGCGCCGTTCCCGTCGACTCGCTCACCGCTTCGATCAAGGCCGGACGCTACCGGTTCGTACCGTTTCTCCCGATTGCAAAGGAAGATCGCGCCGTGCGGGTTGCCGGGGTTCTGGCCGTACAGGCGTTGCCGGTAACCGTGGTGAAAAACGGGGGGACAACGGTTAAAAATATCCGTCCCCTGGTTCACGATTGCACCCTCGTCGATCAGGGGATTGAGGCCGTGCTTTCAATGGTCCCGGGCGCCACCTGCAAGCCGGCAGAACTTATAAAGGCGCTTTTCCCGGAGCGGCAGTTCGCCGATTTTCTGGTATGCAGGACCGAATGCCTGTTCTGATCGACCGCTCTCGTTGTTCAACCAAGCCGGATTTTCCGGAGGGCTTCAAAGGACGGCGGTAAGCGATGGTCGGGCCATCTTTTCCCGGAAAAAACGCCTACAGAGCCTGGCAGGACCGTATAATACCTGCGATGGCACGTTGAGGTTCCCGCCCCTTCAAGAGAGGTATACCATGCCCGCTGCACCGCATCTGACATTCGCGCTGTTGTTTTCCATTGCCGTGTCGCTATCCGCCGGTACGGAGGTGCATTTTTCACTCTGCGCAACGACCGGTGATGACGATTTCGACCTGACCCTGCGAAACATCAATAGCGAGGCGCGACAGAGTCTTCCTTCGTAGTACACGGAACACCGCGCAACGCCGCATCGGCACATGCCGCTGCTCAGCGCGCGGGGTATACCTTTACTATGTACACACCGTCCGGCGTCCGTCGCTCTCCGCCGATATCGACCGTTTTCCCCTGTACCGTCGCCTTTCGCAGCAGTTGACCGGAAAGACCGTACACCGCGACCGTTGCCGTTTTTCCTGAAAACCCCTTTGGCAGCACGATCCGGCTGCCGATGACGCGAAGGGTAACGCTCCCGCCGGCAGCGGACTTTTTTACGTTCCCGTCTGACAGGACCGGCGTGGCGGCAATGACGCCGCAATTGATTTCGCTGGCGATCGCCGCGCCGCCGCTTGAGACGGCGTTCGCCGCGAGTCTCACGTACTGTGCCGGCGCAGGGGTGAACGTCGCGGTTTTGTAATTCCTGTCGGCAGGCCAGGTCCCGGCGGCCACGGTGGTAAACGTTGCGTTGTCGATGCTCAGGGAGATCGAATAATCGGTTATCTGTCCCGCAACCGCGGCTGCCTGGGGAAGGTACCCGACGATGCCGATGTTTTGAATGACCGCGCCAAGGTTCATGGTCACGTGTTGCGGGAGCGTTCCGGACGAGGTCCAGAGCGTCTGCCCCGGGCTGGTGCAATAGGCCGTTGCGGTGGAGCTGAAACAGTCGGCAAACCCGTCGATCGCATTGGCCGCACTGCCGCTCGACGCCGTTGCCGATACCGGCCGTACCGGGTGTTCGATGTTCGGCGGCTGGGGCGGCAACGGGGCCCGGGAGGGGTTCGGGCTCCATGAATTCCCGACCTGGCCGAGCCGGTCGACGATCGCCTGGTCGAGCACGCCGGCCCTGTTGGGGGGGCAGTTGAGCAGCACGTTGCAGTAACGGGACTGCAGCGTCGAAAGACGGGAAAGGATATTGGTGAGCGTCATGAGCGCGTTCGCTCTCGTCGCGCTGCTGTCCCAGAACCAGTCGGCGGAGATGGTTGGACTTTGACATGCGGCATAAATGTTGCCGGCCGGACAGTACAGGCCCTTGGGCTCTTCGACGAATAAAAGGTCTCCCTCCCAGGGGGACATCAGGCCGTTCATGTTGGCAAGAAGGCAGTTCGGCTGCATCTTTTTTATCGTGTCGCGGATCTGCTGGTAGGGAATCTCGTGGTGGCCCATTTTCCAGTCCCAGCCGTCGATCATGAGAAGCGGAATCTGACCGTACCTGCCCCCGAGCAGCTCGGTCAATTGTCCCAGGACAAAGGTCCGCGATTGAGCCCAGTTGTCGTTGACGCCGTTGGCAACGTCCCACATGGAAAAATAGAGCCCGGGAAGCAGGTCCGCTTCCCTGAAGGCGTCGACATACGATCTGACGACGTCCACCGCCGGCGTTGAGCTCTGGGCAACGGTATAGAGCGGTTGTCCGTTCGGAGGAACCTGCTGAGACGGCCAGACGGCGAAACCGTCATGATGTTTTGCCGTCAGCACGCCGTATTTCATGCCTGCCGCCTTTGCCGTCGCCGCCCATTGCGCGCAGTTAAGACCGGTGGGATTGAACAGCTTCGGATCGACGCGATTGTTTCCCCATCCGGGGTAATAGGTGTTCATGTTGAAATGCATGAACATGCCGAACCGCAGCTCCACGTGCCGTCTGAGAAGAGAATCGAGCGTAAGCCCTTGTGCAAAGGAGGGGGTCAGACAGGAAACGACACACAGTAGAAAAAACGACGGCGTGAACCTGCGGGAGCGCAGCGGCCGGCGTTTTTTCAGTGGAAAAAAACCTGGAATCCGGCACCGGGCAATCTGGCTGCTCATTACGTTCTCCTGAAAAGGTCAAGGTGACAATACTATACTAAAATGAACCAGACGGTATGGTGAAAATATAATAATACTATTCTCCCGGTGCGCAAGAATACGCTTGAATCCGTGGTTGCGGCTTGATGTCGATAAACGCCGATATACCCGAATCCGGAGGTCACTGAAAATTCGGTTGTTCAGTCCGGTTGCGCAGTGTAGATTTAGAGCAGAGGAACCCTTTCTCAGATAAAAGATTGTCGATCAGCAGGAAAAAACGCCCGATATCACTCTATTCCAAATGTCTTCACTATCGCTGCGCTCACTCTGTTGCTCCTATCCCGGAACAGTACCGGTCCTTTCCGATGTCTCCTTTACGGTTGAACAAGGGGAGACCTGGGCGATCATTGGAAAAAACGGCAGCGGAAAATCAACGCTTCTGAAATGTATCGGAGGACTGCTTAAGATCAAAAGCGGTTCGATATCGGTTGAGGGAAAGCCCGTATCTTCTTATAGTTCAATGGGATTTGCCAGAATGATCTCCTATGTCCCTCAAGCAGGAAACCGGACACTGCCGCTATTCGCGGTCGCTGATTTCGTCATGCTTGGACGGTTTCCGTACCAGGGTTTTTATGCGCTGCCGTCACGTGAAGACCACCGGATAGTCGCTCAGGCCATGCAGCTTACCGATACCGGCCGATTTGCCGATCGTTCCATGGACACCCTGAGCGGTGGGGAAGTGCAGCGCGTGTTTCTTGCCGCAGCGGTCGCTCAGAAAACCGGTATTCTTCTGCTCGATGAACCGATGAGTTTCCTCGACCCCCGCCACCAGGAGATGATCTCCCGTTCGCTCGAGCGCATTCACGGCCAGTACCGTACGACCATGCTTACGGTAACGCACGATGTCAACCACGCGATCAACCGGTTTTCTCATCTGTGTGCGCTGGTGGACGGCAAGGCATATTTCTGCGGACCCGTTGAAAAATTCAAGGAGAATATCCTTGATAAGTTACGCGACGTCTACTCCATATCTTTCATTGAAACAGTGTGTTATGAAGGAGCGACGAAGTATTATATCCCAGGGGGAATGGCAGAATGAACAACCGGTTCTCCCGGCGTCTATCACTCCTGGTTCTCCTGCTCGCTGCCGGCATTGTCACCATGTCCTGCGCTTTTTTCGGTATGAAAATGATTGCGCCTCATGAGATCTGGTCAAACCCGTTTGACGCCCATATCTTCTGGCAGTTGCGTCTTCCCCGTGTGTTGGCCGCGTTTCTGGCAGGCTCGGGACTTGCGCTCTGCGGCATGGTATTCCAGGCGCTGTTTCGCAATCCTCTTGCCGATCCGTTCACGCTGGGAACCGCGAGCGGCGCATCGTGCGGCGCGGCGATCACCTTGCTCTTCGGATGGTCCGGTTCGTTCCTCGGCATTCCGGCGGTCTCCCTGGGTGCGTTTGCCGGGGCCGCGTGCGCCATGGCGTGCGTATACGGCATTACCTCGATAAAACGCAGCTCCTCGAGCCTTACCATGCTGCTTGCCGGCATTGCCATCAGCTTTCTCTGCTCAAGCCTGATGATGTTTTTTCAGTATCTCAGCAGCATGCGCGATTCGTTCCAGATCGTACGCTGGCTCATGGGAGGCATTCAGGTCGCCGGCTTTGGCGCGATCTTCACCATGCTCCCTTTTTACGCGGCCGGCGTGGCCATTATTTTTCTTCTCCTGCCCCGGCTCGACCAGATGCTTGCAGGGGAGGACCTTGCGCAGAGCCGCGGGGTCGATGTCGGAGCGACCAAACGGCTGTTTCTCCTGGCCGCGACCCTTCTGGTGGGAGGCATTGTCGCGGTCTGCGGACCGATCGGGTTTGTCGGGCTGATGATTCCCCATATCTGCCGGCGGCTTGTTTCCGGCACGCACCTTTTTCTCGGACCCG
>JAFGOU010000448.1 GCA_016926315.1 Chitinispirillaceae bacterium | reverse complement strand
CAAACCGCATTGCAACCGCATTGCTGCCGCAGAAGCGGTCTGCCAACGGTTGTATTTCGCCCGATGCTCCGCCTGCGCTCCGTTGCAGGCGGTGGTTTACTTCTGTATGATATGTTTCGATCCGGAGAGGGGTGCCTGTGAAGCAGTTCGTAAGCAGAATCATAAAGAGCTCAGCCGTAGCCGACGGGTACCGTCTCCTCGAGCTCGAATGGTCCGGCGACGTCACTCCGTCACCCGGCCAGTTCATCACACTCTGGAACCGGACATCGACGGATCCGCTGCTGCGGCGCCCCTTTGCCGTTTCCGCATTTCATACCGATGCAGGAAGTTGTGACATCATCTATCAGATCCGCGGCAAGGCGACGCAGGCCATGGCCGCATGCGTCGAAGGCGACCTCGTCGACGTTATCGGACCGCTCGGTCACGGTTTCCCAAAGCCACAGCCGGGCAATGTCCCCTATCTTCTTGCCGGAGGAATCGGATTCGGCCCCGTATATTACCTCGCGGGTGAGCTGGCAAGAGGGGGAGTCCCGCCGGTCGTCGTCATCGGAGCGCGGTCGGCGCCGCTCATCCCGGAGGTTCCATACAGCGAAGTATTTCATTTTTGTACCGATGACGGCTCGAAAGGGTACCATGGCACCGTCGTCGATATGCTGGAAACCTTCGAGGATTTTGATGCGAACTCCACGGAGGTGTACGCTTGCGGGCCCCGCCCCATGCTGGCGGCGGTCGCGGAATTTTGTGAGGCCGCCGGCGTAACCTGCTGGGTAGCCATGGAACAGACCATGGGATGCGGCGTCGGCGCCTGTATGGGATGCGCGATACGGGCGCGCGAACCAGGAAAATACCTGCGTGTCTGTACCGATGGCCCTGTCTTTAACGCGAGGGACCTCCTGTGGTCGTAACGATAGGCGGAGAATCACTGAAAGGCCCCGTGTGCGTCGCCTCGGGCACGTTCGGGTACGGCAGTGAATACGAAAAGCTCATCGATCTTTCAAAGATAGGGGCTCTTTTTTCCAAATCGATTACCGTCGAGGAACGGCCGGGGAACGATATCCCACGGCTCATCGAAACCCCGTCGGGCCTTTTGAATTCCATCGGGCTCGCCAACGTCGGTATCGCCCGTTACATAGCCGAGAAGCTCCCGCTTTTCGCAACCTTTCCCTGCCCGGTGGTTGCCAATATCGCAGGGGGCACCGCACGGGAGTACGAGCAACTGACCGAAAGCCTGGGCGACAGGAGCGAAATCTGGGGGCTGGAAGTCAACCTCTCCTGCCCCAACGTCAGCCACGGTCTTGCGTTCGGTACCGATCCCAGGGCTGTCGAAAAGCTCACCAAACGCCTTCGCAAACACACCTCCAAGCCGCTGATCGTCAAACTTACACCAAATGTCACGGACATCGCCGTGATTGCGAAAGCCGCGGAAAACGGAGGGGCCGATGCGGTCTCCTGCATCAACACTCTTGTCGGGATGGTTATCGATACGGCGGAACGCCGCCCGGTCCTGCCTGCCGGGACGGGCGGATTGTCGGGCCCCGCCATCCGTCCGGTCGGCGTTGCTGCGGTGTACCGGGTTTCCCGGCGCGTTGCCATCCCGGTCATCGGCATCGGCGGGATCATGTGCGCCGATGACGCCGTGCAGTACCTGCTTGCCGGCGCGACGGCCGTGCAAATCGGAACGGGAAATTTCGTCAACCCTTCGCTGGTAAACGAGGTTGCCGAAGGGATAGCAGCCTACGCCCGGGAAAACGGATTGGCAAAAATCGAAGATTTTCACCAATTTATTGAGTGAGCATAGTGACGATGACCGTCCGGGTACGGCGGCAGCCCGTTTGTTCGATCCGGCCGGCGCTGCGGCGAGGCACGTGGACGGTTATCTGAGTTCTTCGGCGGCCCAGGCCGCCTGTTTCGCGACGGTCTGATCGTTGTCGGCGGTGAGCGCAGCGATCTTTGGCCTGAGTTTTGTCAGCGAAAGGTTCACCGCGCACACACAGGCATTTCTGATAAGGCCGCTCCTCTTCGCGCGCTGAAGCGGCGAACCGGCGAAACGCTGCGAGAACTCCTTTGTGCTTTTTATTGATAACACGTCTTCAATGTAGAGCGACCCTCCGGCTCGCGGAGAAAGGAAATCAACCACATAGGTCTTCTCCGGCGCCCGGTTAAAAGGGCATACTTCCTGGCAGACGTCACAGCCGAACAGCCAGTCGCCTATTTCAGCCGCCCGCTCTTTGTCGATAAAGCCCTTATGTTCGATGGTGAGATACGAGATGCATTTGCGCGCGTCGATCCTATACGGTGAAAGGAGCGCCCCTGTCGGGCAGGCATCGATACACCGGGTGCACCCCGGCGGGCAAGCGCCGGGCGATCCGTCGGAGTTTTGCTCCACACTTGTCCACGCCGGATCCGGTTCGAGAGTCGTCGCGATTCCTCCAAGGAAAAACCAGGAACCGTATCCCTTCCGTATCAGCAGTGTGTTTCTGCCGATAAATCCGACTCCGGCGCGCGCGGCAAACGAGCGTTCCGCCAGCGGCGTCGCGTCGACAAAAGTAAAAAACCGTTCTCCCGGGAACAGTTCCCGCAAGCCCGCGGCAATCCGCTGCAACCGCTTGCCCAGCACTTTGTGATAGTCCCTACCCCAGGCATACCTGGCGACAAGGCCATGGCCCGGCGGAACATCCCCGCGCGGCTGATAGTAATTCAGGCCGGTGAAGATCAGCGACTTACACCCGGGGAGGATTTCCTGCGGTCTGAACTTCTT
>JAFGOU010000447.1 GCA_016926315.1 Chitinispirillaceae bacterium | reverse complement strand
GTCGTGGTCATGGTGGTCCAACGAGGACGTGACACGATACAACAACGTGACGCCGTTTATCGATCTCGCCCAGCAAATGGGGTGGGAGTATAGCCTGGTCGATGTCGGCTGGAACCAGATGACCGCGGCCGGCGGCGGCACCTGGCAGAACCTCGTGACCTACGCGGCCGGAAAGAACGTTTCGCTGCTGTTTTGGTATAACAGCGGCGGTACCAACAGCACGGTCAACATGGCCCCGCGCGACCGCATGAGCAGCCAGACCACGCGGCGCACTGAAATGAACACGATCAGCACCGCGGGCGTCAAGGGTATCAAGGTCGATTTTTTTCACGCCGACAAGCAGTGGATCATGAAGTATTATATCGACATCCTGCGCGACGCGGCTCAGTATAAACTTGCGGTCAATTTTCACGGCTGCACCGTACCACGCGGCTGGCAGCGCACCTGGCCGAACCTGATGAGCATGGAATCGGTACGGGGAGCGGAGTATTACAAATACGACGGCGGTTATCCGGCCCGTCAACCTGCGCGTAATACCATTCTGCCCTTTACCCGCAATGCCGTTGCCTCCATGGATTATACCCCGGTGACGTTCACCAACATGGCGAACGCCCATGCGACCACCTACGGCCACGAACTCGCGCTCTCCGTGGTGTTCGAATCGGGCATCCAGCATTTCGCCGACCGGGTGAGCGCCTACAACGCAACGCCGGCGAATGTCAGGAATTTTCTTTCGGGTGTCCCGGTGGCATGGGACAATACCCGCCACCTTCTGGGCGCGCCCGGAACCTATCTGGTGCTTGCCAGGCAGAAAGGCCGGCACTGGTATGTCGGCGGGATCAACGGCCAAGGTTCAACGCAGAGCGTGACGGTGCCGCTCTCCTTTCTTGTTCCCGGCGTGCGCTATCAGATGCTGCGCATCGCCGACGGCACTTCGAATACCACCTTCGGCGAACTGCTCGACACCGTGGTATCGACCGAATCGATCACCATTTCGATGCGCTCGAACGGCGGGTTCGTTGCCCGGCTGGTCAATATCGACGCGGTTGCGGTTGCGCCGGACCTTGCCTCGCGGGAGAACTCCGGAAGACAGGGATCGATGCTGGTTACCGCTGCGGGCGTGATTACGCTGCCCGCGGAATTTGCAGGCAAGCGGCTGACCGTCCGCCTGTTTGACCTGAACGGGAAGCTGGTAAAGACCGCGCAGATTCAGCATCGGCGATCGGTCGATCCGGTAGGCGATTTCGGATGTGCTCCGGGTGTGCACATTGTAAAAATAGCGCCGGTCCGATAGGGGGATATCGATCTTCGACAGCGGGTAGCCGGGTGCCTTCCGTCTGGAAGCGAAACGGAAATGGCGGCTGCCAGAGGCCTGCCCGATCGGAAAAACCGGAAAAATCCGCAAAAAGGAGGCATCAGGCACCACGCCCGATGAGACGGTCATCAGGAAGATGGTCGACGACGGTATCAAGCTGCTTACCGGTGAGTCTTCGGTCGGCGCCGCGTGGAAAGCGGTTTTTCCAGAGACCCTGAGCCTGCAGTCGAAGATCGCGATCAAGATCAATCTGAGCGGCGCAAAGATGTTCGAAACGCCGCTTGCGGTCTCGGGCGCCATGAACATTTTTACCTGGGACCAGCGCGATCGGGCCGGCCATAAGGTCGGGAGGGGTTGCTATAATGCGAAAGTCACCGGTGGGGGCCGGGTGGCGACGCGGCCGTTTATCCTGAGGTAGATGGTATCTTCCTTCCCGCCGTTTAAAGTCATAGGGGCGTTTTTTCCGACAAAGACAAGTCTATATCCCACCGGCGGATTTGATCTTGTGTAAACTCGATGGTTTGCGGTCGAACGAGCGCGCATAACATTGGATGCGGCGCATTAACAATCTTTTCTTACTATCCTGTGTTTACATGTGTAAACAATTTTATTCTCCGTTGCCAGGGAATTTCTTATACAGTATGGGATAACTGGTATTTTAGGTGCGGCGGGGAGGTCGCCTGAAACCGGTTGATTAAAGAGTCGATGCCTATGAACGCTCCGGGAAAATTTCTTCTTGTCATAGGCGGCCTGCTGCTGGCAGTATCGTTGCCGTGCGGCCGGGACGCGATCGTCACCACGACCCCGCGTACCGTACCCTTTATTCTCGGCGCCGACATTTCGTGGATTCCCGAACGTGAAGCGGCCGGAATACGCTACAGCGACAACGGCGAGCAGAAGGACCTCTTCACGATCCTGAAAGACCACCGGTTTAATTACATCAGGCTGCGGATTTTCCACAACCCTGCCGCGCCCAATGGCGGCAGCGTGGAAACCACCGGGGCGGTATACAGCGGATACTCGCCGCAGGGGTACTGCGGCCTGGCGCCGACCAAGGCCATGGCCCTGCGCATCAAGACGGCCGGGATGAAATTTCTTCTTGACTTCCATTACAGCGACAACTGGGCGGACCCGGGCAAACAGTACAAGCCCCACGCCTGGGCCAATGCAAGCTTCAGCCAGTTGACCGATTCGGTCAGAAACCATACGCGGCATGTTCTCACCGAACTCAAGAACCAGGGCACCCTGCCCGACATGGTCCAGGTGGGCAACGAAATCGTGGGTGGCATGATCTGGCCCGACGGCAGGAACAGCAACATGGCGCAATTCGCCGCGCTGGTCAATGCGGGAATCGACGGGGTCAGAGAGGTCGATACCAGCGTCCTGATTTGCATCCACTCCATTGCCGAACGATCGCCGTCCGGCTGGCTGAGCAGCCTGATCAGGGCCGGCGTTACCCGGATCAACGTGTTCGGGCTCTCCTACTATTCGGAGTGGCACGGGACGCCCGATACGCTGAGCCGCCTGCTGAACGAAGTCGCCCGAAACCACCCGTCCATGGGGATCGCGGTGGCGGAATATGCGGACAACCACCGTCGCGTCAATGACATCGTGTTCGGCTTGCCCGGCAACCGCGGTATCGGGACTTTTGTCTGGGAGCCGACTGACTGGCGCGAAACCTTGTTCGACCGGCAGGGCAGCGTACGCGTGACCAACGCCAGGATCGACCTCTACCCGCAGATGTCCCGCGATTACGGAAACGACGATATCGTGAAAATCACGCCAATGCCCTCCGGTTTTTGCGCACCAAGCATGGTCCTGTTGAACAATCAGGGCGTACTGCGGTTTGCGACCTCGGTACCGGGGCCTGTGAAAATCGCGCTCTATTCGCTTTCCGGTCGATTGGCCTGGTCTTGCGGAATGAACGTTGAAACCGGCGAGCACGAAGTCAGGATCGGAACGCCCATGTTGTTGAAGGCAAAGGAATTTCGCATTATTTCAATTGCACAGCCTAACCGCCCGGCGTATTCCGGCATTGTTCCGGTACTAGGAGAGTAACCGGTTGCCGCTATTATATAGGATAAATAGGTCGCACCTTCCTCTATGTTTCAACCACTAAAGTTACTTACCCCTACGAGGCGTTATCCGGCCATGCTGGGCTAGTATGGGTTGGTAGGTATCCGAAAAAACAGAGCGCCGAATCTCCGGGGCGGCAGGAGGAAAACGATATGAGGTATCGTCGTATCTGTCGAAGAACAGCGGTAACCGCAATGGCGGCGGGCGTACTGCTTTCCTCCGCCTCTGCCCAGGAGGACTTTGCCACCTGGACCGACGTTCAACGGATACTGATCAACACCTCGGCTACCGGAGCGAATGTACCGACAACCGTGACCAACATCCCCATCCTCGTGCGGCTCCACCCCGGCAATTTCACCGGTTTCGCCAGGACCCTTCCCCTGGGCGCCGACATCCGGTTCGCAAAAGCCAACGGCACGCCGCTTCCCTACCAGATAGAACGATGGCTGGACGGGACGAACAACAACGACACGGCCGAGATATGGGTCAGACTCGATACGCTCCATGGCAACAACTCGACGCAGTATTTCCAGATGTATTTCGGCAAGACCGGTGTGGCAACCACCGGCAGCGGCGCCGCGGTATTTGATTCGTCAAGCGGTTACGCGGGCGTATGGCACCTGGGTGAAACACCTGATACCGCGGTCGCCGGTCTGGTAAATGCGTCGAAAAACGCCCACCACGGGAGACCGCGGGGGACCATGAACGCGGCCAGTTCCGTTCCCGGAGTGGCCGGCAGGGCGCTCGCCTTCAACGGCTTTTCCGATTTTGTCACCTTCGGCGACATGGACGCCATCGACGGCGCGAACCGGCTGACCGTCTCGGTCTGGATCAAGGCGACACAGCTCCGCGACTGGGCGAACATCATCAGCAAAAGTGAAAGCAATGCCAACGGCTGGTATATCATCCAGAATGGCGGCGGGTACAACGGGTCCGACGATTTCCTCATCGCGGCGCGCAATAACGGGAGCGGATCGTCGCAGGACGGCGCCACGAGCACCAACATTTTTCCCACCGGGGCGTGGGTACAGTGTGTCATGGTGTTTGACGGCACCCAGGCGAACGATTCGACCCGGCTGCGGTTCTATTTCAACGGCGCGGAACAGCCGCTCATGTACCGTGCGTCCATTCCCGCGGTTCTTCCCTCGACCGCTGCAGAGGTGCAGATCGCGAAAAGTTACTTTGAGAATACCTATTTCTACGGAATGATCGACGAAGCCTCGATCATCCGGAATACGAGGTCGGCCGCATGGATCAAAGCCTCCTACGAAACGCAGAAACCCGGCGCCAACTGTCTTACCTTCCAGTCGCTGCGGCTGCCGAGCATTCTGGCGCAGCAGCCGGCACGGGATACGGTCATCACCCAGGGAGTTTCCCTGGCCTTCAGCGTGACGGTCTCCTCCGCCATTGCGGTCCAATACGCGTGGTATAAAAACGGCACGACGCTTGCGGGCAGGACCGCCGCATCGTTTACCCTGGAGAGCATGCAGGCATCGGACTCCGGCACCTACCACTGCAGGGTCACCAACGCGGACGGCAGCGTCCAGTCCGTACCGGTAAAGGTGACCGTGACCGCAGTCCCGACACCGCCGGTGATTACGGTCCAGCCAGTCGATACCACGGCCGTGGCAACGACCCCGGCATGGCTGCGCCTTGCGGCAACCGGTGCGACCTCGTACGCGTGGTATCGGATCAGCGGTGGCAACGCGGTCGCGGTAACGGGCGGCACCGCGGCCCGTCTCACCTTTGCGTCGGTGCGTTTTGCCGACAGCGGCAGGTACTTTTGCGCGGTACGCAACGCAGCGGGAACAAGGCTCTCCGACACGGTGGGGCTTTCGGTGACAAGCGGCGTGCCGGTTATTGCCGCCGCCGGTCAGCCGAAAGATACCATGGTGCTCGAAGGAGCTGCCTGGAGCATGAACGTGACCGCCACCGGCGAACCCACGCTTCTATACCGCTGGTACAAAAACCGTGTCGCTCCGGCCGATACGGTACCGGGACAGCGCACGAGGACCATCAGTT
>JAFGOU010000446.1 GCA_016926315.1 Chitinispirillaceae bacterium | reverse complement strand
GCGGTTTTGCCTGCGTCCAACTCCTGTTCGAGCCGCCGAACCGAAAGCAGGAGACTGTCGATCATGGCGACATCGCCGCGCGCGCGCTCCATGGGCGTGACGAACAGGTCCCGGGGCAGATCGAGCATCTGGATACGATGGCCGGGATTGGTCCGGTACTCATACACGGTCTGGACCATGGGTACCGCATAAATAAGTGCGAGAAAGAAAAGGATGAAGCTTATCTGTAGTGGTCGTTTCATGGGCTGATCCGCTAGAATTGAAAATACAGGAACGGGTTATAGGTCTGGGTAAACATGACGGCTATCGCGTACAGGAAGACGATGCAGCAGAGCATCAGCCTGGGTCCGGTCAGTTTCTTCACCCATTCGTGCGCCTGCACGGTCTGCCATACCACGATACTGCAGATGATCATGGCGACGATATGCCGCGGCGTAAAGATCACGGAGTGCAAAAGCGGGGTGGACGCAGCGGCATTTGACAGGCCGATCATGGACTTCCAGTACTCGATCCCCTGGGCGAGCGACGGTGAGCGGAAGATCGACCAGGAGAACATGACGATGATATTGGTGATCGCTATCTGCAGCGGCAGCGGCAACCCGTCAGCCAGTCCCTTCTTGCCCCGCAAACGCTCCAGAATCATGAACACCCCCTGGAAAACGCCCCAGATGATGAACGTCATCTTCGCGCCGTGCCAGAGACCGCAGAGAAAAAACGCGATCACGAGATTGGCGTAGGTGCGGCCGGTGCCGAGGCGGTTCCCCCCCATGGGGATATAAAGATAGTCGCGGATGAACGTTGACAGCGATATATGCCAGCGCCGCCAGAAATCGGTGATGCTGACCGCGTGGTAGGGCGCGTTGAAGTTCTTGATGAACTCGATGCCCAGCATTCGCGCCAGACCGACCGCCATGTCGGAGTAACCGCAGAAATCGAAATAGATCTGGAAATGGTAGGCGAGGATGCCCCACCACGCCGCGGCAAGGTCAGGGGTCGAGGCCCTGAACACCGTGTCGGCTATGATACCCGCAGAGTTGGCAAGCAGGATCTTTTTGGCAAACCCGAGCATGAAGATCGCCATGCCGGAGAGAAACATGTCCACCGAATGGGTGCGCTTGTCGAGCATTTCGGCTACCGAATTATACCTGATGATCGGGCCGGCGATGAGATGTGGAAAGAGCGCGATAAAACAGGTGAACGCGCTGAAATTACGCGCCGGTTTCGCCTCGCCGCGGTAGAGGTCGATCACGTAGCTGATCGCCACGAAGGTATAGAACGAGATACCGGCCGGAAGCACGATATGCCACATACTGAGGATATCGGAACTCCCGCCGAACAGGTGGTTCAGTTTGTCGTATGCCTGGAGCGTCAGCGGGGTGTATTTGAAAAAGGCCAGCAGGGCGAGGTCGCCCGCGATGGCGACGATGAGGGCTGTTTTTCTTTTCCACGGCTCCTGGCCCGGCTTGGCGATGACCACGCCGCAAAGGTAGTTCTTGAGCGTGGAGAAAAACATGGGAATGATATACCACGGCATGAGCCAGCCGTAGAAAAGATAGCTGGCAATGGTGATCCAGAAGTTGCGGACGTAGAAGTTCTTCCAGGTAAAGGGAAGGATAAAGTAGATGACGAGAAAAATCGGGAGGAAGTAGAAGAGAAAAATATGTGACGAAAAAACCATGATCGACGATCTGTTCCTTTCAGCAAGCGGGTAAGACGGTTATTACCCGGAGTCCGGTCGGGACCTGTGACTATCCAGGTACCAGGGTCGTCCTCCTGAACCCAGAACCCTCCCTACCCGAGTAGTTACGCGGACCTATTTTAGTATCTGTTCATAATTGACCAAATGAGATGTCACGCTGAGCCTGTCGAAGCGTCACCTCTTCAGTAATTGAACCCTTCGACAGGCTCAGGGTGACCGTAGTATTCCCAAAATTCCAATTTTGAACAGATACTATTTAATGACATCCGCCTGCAGCGCAAAATATTTATCGAGTTCGCTGTCGACATAATCGTCGTCGATGGCGTCGTTCCAGACCGCGTCAATCGGACAAATGAGTTTCAGCCGGTGTTTGGCGCCGACGGTAAATTTTTCGACCGTGCCGTTTACCAGCGGATCCATCTTGTCCTTGATTTTCGAGCGCGGAATGAGCGGGTTGTAGTGGCCCACAAGAATCTCTTTTTCCGTATAGGTCCCTTTTACGATCTTCTGTACCCGGTATTTCATGATGTAAACGTAATTATACAGGTCGTTCGGGGCGAACTTGCCCGGAATCTCGGCAAGAAGGGCCGTGACGACCAGCGTATCGACCTTCTCCTCCTGCGCCATCAAAGAAAGCGGAATCGCCAGAACCAGTGTCATCGTCAGCATCCTGATCGTGCCTTTCATCTTCATATTCCTCCTTGCAACGTTTAAGCTTCGGCCGGCTTCACGCAATCACGCCGCCAGTTTTCGGTACTGCTCCAGATAAGATACCATTCCGATCCTCAACGCGTCGTCAAGTCCGGTTCGCGGTTCCCAGCCGAGAAGCGAGCGGGCCTTGCTGATATCCGGCACCCGCCGGTCGGAATCCTCATACCCTTTGCCGTAAAACAGTTCCGAGGACACCGTCTGGAGCGGAGAGTCTGCCCCGCCGGTAAGGGCGCCGCAGATCTCCCGCATCCTGACCGCAAGGTCTCGCATGGAGGTCTCGTTTGCCGGGTTCCCGATATTGATTATCTGGCCTGCACACTCCTGCGGGCGCTCGATAATCCGGATGATCGCGCCAACCGCATCGCTTATTGCCGTAAAACACCTCCGGTTCTCCCCGCCGTCCACCAGTTGCAGCGGCTCGCGGCAGAGCAGCGCCTTCATGAAGCAGGCAAACACCCGCGGGACCCCTTCGCCGTCGATGCCGGGCAGATAGTCCATACGCGGACCGATAAAATTAAACGGCCGCACGATGGTGTATCGGAGTTCCTGCTCCAGACCGTATCCTATAATAAGACGCTCCAGAAGCTGTTTTGCGCTCGCATACGACCAGCGCTGGGCATGAACCGGCCCCAGAATGAGCGGCGAATCGTCCTCGCGAAGAAGGTAGTGCTCCTCCCGGTCATACCCGCTAAGACTCTGCACGGTCCTGCCGTACACCTCGCTGGTGGAAAAATGGACCAGCCGCTTCTTTGTGCGCGCGCAGAGGTCAACGATCCTCGCCGGCATGGTGAAATTACTTTCGATGACCGTAAGCGGTATCGTATTATACAGTGCCGGGTTACAGAGCGCAGCCAGCGAAACCACGACGTCGCACCGGTCGATCCAGGCCTCAAAACCATCGAACGTATAAATGTCGGCAGTGGTGACGGTGACGCCCGGGTGGTGGAGGAGGTGTTCGATCTTCCGCACCGACCGGTCGATCCCCATGATCCGATACCGGTGATCGGCAATCACTCTCTCCAGCAGGTGCGATCCGATGAACCCGCCGCACCCGATGATGCCGATGGTCTGTTTTTTTTTCATTGCATGAATCCGGTAAGGTTAAAACATCGCCACTTTGAATCCGACAGCCACGAGCCACTCATTACCGATATTGTCCCAGTCAGGGACGCTCCACTGTCCAAACGGCGCGGGATCGTAGGGATCATCTCCCGCGACTCCCCGCTTGTCATGGATCGGCAATCCGATACCCATATACAATGGAAATGACTCCCGTGAAAATTCTATCGCATAGGAAAGTACCGCGTCCCACGCACGGTTGTCCGGGTCGGGCCGCGGATCGTACCTGGTCGGGTCATACGAATGGATCCACCGCACCCCCAGCGGCGCCGCAAAGAACAACTGGAACGACTGGACCAGTTTCGGCACGCCACGATAGGCATAGATCGCGTCGAAGCTCAGTGACGGCGGGAAAAACCCGCCCCGGTCGTTCTCGCCATAGGGCTTCAGGACGCTTTTATAATAGAACCGTTCGCGGTTTTCGGTGACCTTTTGATACGCCTTGTAATCGGAGTCGATATACCGGTTTTTCCTGTCGAGCCGGAGCATGAAGGGATAACTGAAGTTCGCGTCGAACAGGAGCATTCCATTGTCAAGATCACGCGTATAGTAGAGCGCGAGCGTTGCGGCATAGGTTCCCTGGCCCATCTGAAGGCTCTGGGGCAGGATGGCCTTGGACAGATCCGGACCGCGCTGCGCGTCGTAGGAGCTCGCGGGAAAGGTCATGCCGAACTGCACGCTGTACTGCCCGATACTGCCGAAACTCTTCATAAAATCAAGGGTAAGATCGCCGCGACCACCGTTGATGAAGGTCTCTGCCGGCATATTGGTCTGGTACTGGACCTCAGAGGTCTTCGAGCCGATCGGCATTGAGACGCCCACCTCGGTACTCCATAATGGCGTAAACGTCAGACGAGGCACCGCTATCGTATAGCTGAACGTCCGGCTGAAATTCCATTTCGGGAGCATTTCAAGTTCCAGAAGCCCGCCGCTCACCCCCTCGCCGATCCACTTGATCCCGCTGGATCCGCCGCCGGAGCCTCCGGCGCCGCACCCGCCGATACTCTGCCACGGCATGAGCGCGACAGGACAAAAGGATCGGCCGATCACGGCCATTCCCGCGACGATACCGCAGAGGCCAATCACGCCGCCGATAACAACCCCTGCAATCACTGCGTTTCGCTGTGTCATTCGCCTTATCAAACCCCTTGCAGATTATTTCAAGCGCATCAGATACGCATAGTGATATGCCGTTGCCAGGAAATAGCCGTCGGGAGAAAGTCCACCCTTGAAGGGAAGCCTTACCAGCGTATACGGCTTGACATCGGGATCGATTTCCAATCCGCCCATATGCGCAGGACCGTCGACCCACGATCCGCGCAGGCGCTGTTTGATCGTCGTTCCGGCAACGCCGGTTTCTTCGATGACCGGTTCATTATAACGATACCCTGAAAAATATTTGCCCTGAGTGACGGAATATACGATATAGTACACCTTCGAATTCGGATCAACCCACCAGTGCGGGTCGGATGCCTTTTCCGCGATCAGGACCGGTTCGGCATCCGGGGTTAAACGCTGGATGAATGATACGTAAGCGTCGCCATTCGTTTCGGTGCCACGCTGGTAACAATGGTACACAACCCAATTCCCATCCGGTGAGATGAGCGGGCTCTCGCAGTACCATTGCTCCTTTCCCTCAGGTTTCCGCAAAGGAACAGGAACCGGGTCGCCGCTGCCGGAATAATCGATGAAATAGAGCGTCCCGACCCGCTCCGGAATCATATAGATACATTTGACGTTCGTCGTACCGAAAAACTCCTGTACGGTCGCCTTTGTGGCGAATCCAAGCGAATCCCATTCCGGTGCGGCTGCGGCTCCTCCGCTCGCGGCGGAGTCCGGCAACCAGATATGAGGGGTGCTGAATTCAGTCAGTTTCGCGTTATTGATTTTCAGCACGGCTTTATCGGAAAGCCTGATCGCGCAGCCGCTGAACGGTTCGGTCTTGAGGCCTACGAGGCAGACGATATAATCCGGATGCGTCGACCATTCAGGGTCCTGCAATTCTCCACGGGTATCCACCTCGCTGCGCATGATGAACCAGCGGACATTATTTCCGGTGTCGGAGATGGTCAGGCGGTCGTGCTGCGCAATCGCAGTCGTATCGTAGCCGGTCACCGTTGGCGGGATCCTGACCGTCAGGGTGTTGAATCCAAGCCAGAGCATGCAGCCCGGATAATGCGGACTTTGGGAAACCGAAGGATTGCACGTCTGCTGGTTGACATTGACCTGGTAGAGGACGCCGGAGCCGATCACACCGGTGTCCGGAGTTGTATCGGTCCCCTGCGGGTCCGGTTGCTGAAGAGGGCTGTAAGGAAAATCACACCCTGCCGCACCGATGAGCAAACAGAAGAAAAGCCCTGCCGTCAAACTTCTTTTTACCTTATGCATCACCATCTCCTCGAAAAAACGGCTTTAATGTTATCGCAGACACTGCGCACACCGGCTGACCCGACACCGCTCGTTGACCCCTATGGGGTGATGGTGATGTAATCGGTCGTATACACCGCGAGTGGGCTGCTGTAATCCTGCAACAGGATCTTGATAGGCACTGAAAAATGCTGCGCTTCGGCCTGGATGGTGCTGTCCAATTCCGCGGGAACAAACCATTTCATCATCTTTTTGATTGGCGGCCGGGTAAAATCAAGAACCGCATCATCAAGGAATTCATGCCAGTTGCTCATGTTATCGGTTCTAAAAAAGACCAGAATGTTGCTTATGAGATCAGTATTTGCGCTGTATTCAACGGCAACAGTGTCATTCATGCCGTAGGTTTCTCCGCCGAGGGGTTTGTGAGGCATGAGCGGCAGTGCGCCAATCAACGTAAAAGGTTCACTCTCCAGATATTCGCCTGATCCCGGATCCGACACTTTCAGCTTTCCGGTCTTAAATCCGAAAAAATTAATGACCGCGGCGGCTGCCTCTTTGGGCACCCATTTGACCGTGGCCTTGTTCGAGCTGTTCGGCGCAGGCGTCGCAACGGAGAACCACGTGGCGCCATTATCAAGGGTTGCTTCAACCTTTATTGAGGAGATCTTCGACGAATTATAATTAAAAGAGAGCGAAAGAGTATCGAACTTTTCATAGGGATCGGGCCATGCATAGGCGACATAGGGTTTTGTTCCAAGGCTGCTGAGCCCGCTGAACGCCGGATCGTTATTCGGTTCGGTCCCGCCGTCACCGCATCCGGACAAAACCATAGAAAACGCTATCGTGCACAGCAATAAGCCAATTTCCTTTTGCTTCCTTGATGTCATCGCTTGTAACTCCTTTTCGGCTTAATCGTTTAACGTTTCTTCTACCTATAATATTTCTGTTATTCTGCAGGAATAATGAAGACAGGGAGCGCATTAACCCTGGCGCATCCTTAAAAATAAATACTATTTACTTATTTCGCTTGATAAATTTTGATTCCCGCAAAAACAACACGCCGACTGCCCTGTCAGGAGCCGACAAAAAGAAGACCGTATGCCGCGGTCACCCCGCGTTATCCCCGACGTTCCGCGCACCCACCTCTTTTTTGAACCCTCTCCTGTCTTCAATAAAGGCTGCTGCGGATTGAGCGTCACGGTTGACAACGAGGTCCGCGGGAAACCCGGCCCTGTCCAGCAGCGGACGCACCGATTCATCGCCCCCGAGTTCCAGGATCGCGTGGGTGTCGCTGTTGACGGCAATGAGACAGCCGACCTGTTTGCAGGCTGCAATCAGTTCCAATGTATCCTCAACCGTGCTCCGGTTATAGAGGATCTTGGAGTTGTTCAGCTCGAGTGCGATCCCCGTCTTCTTTGCCTTTTTCGCAAGCCGGACATAATCGAGAGGATAGGCCGGATCGTTTGGATGGGTGATGATGTCGACAAACGTGTTCTTTTCGATCGCGGCCAGAAGCATGCCGGTATACTTCTCGCGAGCGGCGTGAGGAGGCAGGTTGGGATGAATGCCCAGAAGCAGGAGATCCACAAACGGCATGAACGGCCAGACCATGTCGATGTTTCCCTTTTCATCAAGCAGGTTCAACTCGATCCCCTTGTATAGAACAAGGTCGTCGTAGGGGCAGTTGAAGCGCTCGAAAAAGACGCTCGTCAAATGACCGGTCCCGACAGCCGGGCCGTGGTCGGTAATGGCCATGGCCTTCAGCCCGATGCGACGGGCCTGATCGACAAGTTCAAGGACCGTATGCAGCCCGCAGGAGCTGAAGAGCGAATGTACGTGGAGGTCGACGGTGAGCATCAAGGCAATCCCTTATGAAAAAAGGCAGGACCCCGCGGCCCTGCCCTTTTATTGGCATCATTCACCATCAGCTACTTTTTTTTCTTCGCGGCTTTTCTGACGGTTTTCCTGGCGACCTTTTTCAGGACTTTCTTCATCGCCTTTTTTACCGTCTTCTTCGCGATTTTTTTAACGGCTTTCTTCGCTGCTTTCCCGACCGTCTTCTTTGTCGCCTTCTTCGCGGCCTTTTTCACCGGCGCTTTTTTCGCAACCGGTTTCTTTGCCGCTTTCGGTGCGGCCTTTTTCACCGCTGCCTTCTGGACAGGCGCCCTGCCCGCCAGCTTCTCTTCCACCGCTGCCTGCGCCGCTGCGAGGCGGGCGATCGGCACCCTGAAGGGCGAACAGGATACGTAGTTCATCCCGACCTTGTGGCAGAACTTCACCGACTCCGGATCACCACCGTGCTCGCCGCATATTCCCACTTTAAGGTCGGGCCTGATCGAGCGTCCCCGTTCAATGCCGTACTTGATCAGCTGACCGACGCCGTCCTGATCGATCGTCACGAACGGGTCCGCAGGCAGTATCTTGTTTGTGAGATAATCGGGCAGGAAACCGCCGATATCGTCCCGTGAAAAGCCGAAGCTCATCTGCGTAAGGTCATTGGTGCCGAACGAAAAGAACTCGGCAGTCCCGGCCATTTTATCGGCAAGCAGGGCCGCGCGGGGTATTTCGATCATGGTGCCGTACATAAACGGGATTTTTGAGAGCCCGAGGTTCTGGCATACCTCTTTATATACCCTGGTCACGAGAACTTTCTGATGGTCAAGTTCCGCTACCGTGCAGGTGACTGGAATCATGATCTCGGGAAAGGCCTTTTTACCCTCCTTAATGAGCTCTCCTGCAGCCTCGAGAATGGCGCGAATCTGCATCTCCGACACTTCAGGATAGGTGATGCCGAGCCTGACGCCGCGGTGACCGAGCATGGGGTTGGTCTCCTTGAGGCTGTCGCCGCGTTTTTTTGCTTCGGCCAGATCGACGTTCAGCTCGGCAGCCAGCGCCGCCATTTTATCCTCATGGTGCGGGACAAATTCATGCAGCGGCGGATCGAGCAGGCGAATCGTCACCGGCAGGCCGTTGAGCGTCTCAAGGGTTGCCTTGATGTCTTTTTTTACAAAGGCGGAAAGTTCCTCAAGCGCGAGTTTCCGTTCCTGCGGGGTCTTGCTCATGATCATCTTGCGGAGCAGGAACAGCGGCTTGTCGCTGCCTTCGCCGTAAAACATGTGCTCGGTGCGAAACAGACCGATACCTTCGGCACCGAAGGTAACCGCCTTTGCCGCGTCTTTTGGCGTATCGGCATTGGTACGGACCTTGAGCACCCGGACCGTATCGCAAAGCTTCATGAGTTCGCCGTAAGCGTAATTGTGCTCAAGATCGACATCGACGAGCGGAAGGGCGCCTTCGTATACAAGTCCTTTCGTCCCGTTGATCGTGATCCAGTCGCCTTCATGAATAACCTTGCCGGATTTTGTGGTTACCCGTTTACCCTCGACTTCGATTTCGGCGCAACCGACCACGCAGCATTTGCCCCAGCCGCGC
>JAFGOU010000445.1 GCA_016926315.1 Chitinispirillaceae bacterium | reverse complement strand
GTCCTTGACGCGGAAGGAGAGTTGATTTGAAAATGCGGTGCGGGATACTGCCTGCGTGCCCCTGCCGAAAAAATCGCCGCCGAAAAAATCGCCGAAAAACGGGTCGATCTGGCGCTGCCGCGACTGCTGTATCTCGGCGTACTCGAACGGCACGGCCGGCAACTGCACCGGACCGCCTGAAAGAGGGATAACGGCCCAGCGGAGCGAAAAGGTTCGGTACATTTCGCCGCCGATGCGTTCCGATCCCGAGGTTACCTGGTTGGTGAAAAGCCGCGCGGAGGAGATCGTTTTTCCCATGGATTTTTCGAGCATCTCCACCGCGGCGTTGAACCCTCTTTCGACCTGGGTGGGAGAGTTGGCGCGCTGGGCGACTTTGAAGGTGACGATCGCCTGTTCGCCCACGTAGAGCGGCTGTTTGCTGATGGATGCCGACACGCGGATATCGGGATTCTTCACCTGTTCCTGGGTCACGTTGAACGGAATCGGCTTGGTGGCGCACGGTGTGCCGTCAATGGAAACTTCAAGCGGAGGGAAGGTGAAGGCGCCGGCTTTTTTAGGAACGATCACGTAATAAAACTGATAGGTGATGGTCCGCGATTGTGTCGCTTTCCCGTTGACGATGGATATTGACGATGATGATGACTGCTGCCGGTCGGTTTTTACGAGGTCGAACGCCTCATTCTGCGGAAGGGACGGGATTGCGGCATCGTGCGGTTGTTTGTCGGTGACAAGCTCGGCCACGACCACCACCTGTTCGCCCGGCATTACGTTTGTGTGGTCGGTGTTGGCCGTGAACCTGACGGCCGCGTGAGGGGAAACCGTAAAAACGAGGAGCGCGAGAATGACCGACGCTGTTCTCACCCTTCAAACCCCTTTACCCATGTTGTCACCCGTGAAACCGCTTCGCGCATATGTGAGACGGTTGAGAAATTATGGTCGGCGTTCTTGAGAATATAATATCCGGTTTCGATATCAGCGGCCCCGGTCGCTTCAACATACCTGGCCGATTCGGCAACAGAGATGGATGCGTCGGCGTCACCCTGGATAAGCAGGAGCCTGCCGCGAAAGCTGCCGGCAAGGAGGGCGGGAGGGTCGATGTTTTTCAGGCTGTCGATGAACGGTCGTGAGATCTCATGCGGCCCGTTTTCATAGAAGCCGGCGGCGTTGGGTCCTGCGTTGATGAGGTCATTGCGCCGGCGGATCAGGCCCGAGGGATCGGCGACCGGCGAAAGCAGCGCGATGCCGTCCGCGTTGTTCTTGCTGCAGTAAAGAGCTGCAATCATGCCGCCAAGGCTGTGGCCAAGAATGAGCAGGTGGTCGGGAACGAACCTTTCGCGCACAAGCCGTACCGCGGAGGAGAGGTCCGACAGCATGGCGTCGACGGTCATGTCCTTGAATTGCCCGTCGCTTTCTCCGGACCCGCGGAAATCGAACCGCAGCGAGGAAACGCCGACGGTTTCCATCTCCCTGGAAAGCCGCACAAAAAGGTATCCCGGTCCGATGCGGTGTCCGGTGAAGCCATGACAGAGAACACACCATGTTCCGCCACGGGGACGGGTGACATGAAGCGTGCCGCGGACGGTCTGCCTGCTGTTTTCCCATTGAACGGGTCTGCAACGCGATTTCATGATATCACCAGTCCTTTTCCGGTTTCATCATCTTTATGGCAGCGCCTTTTTTCTTCGGCGGCTTATTGAGCGTATCGGCGTCGTCGGCATACTGTTCGATGATCCGCTGCGCCTCCTGTTTTTTCACCTCATCTTTGTTCGGCTGCGGCTCGGGCTTTGGCTGCTGTTCCTGGTCCTTGTCCTGTTTCTGCTCCTGCTGATTCTGCCGGTCTTGCTTGTCTTTTTCCTGATCCTGTTTTTCCTGGTCCTGCTTGTCCTGCTGGTCTTTTTTATCCTGGTTCTGTTTCGAGTCTTTATCCTGTTTCTGCTGGTCCTTGTTGTCCTGGTTCTTGTCCTGCTGTTGTTGCTGTTGCTGTTCCTGCATTTTTATGCGCCGCTGGGCCAGTTCGAGGTTCCATTTCGCATCCTTGTGGTGGGGTGAAAGGTCGAGCGCGTTTATATAATGCTGCAGGGCGGATTTGTATTTGTCCATGGCCCCCTGCCCGCCGCTCCGGTTGAGCCCGTCGCCCTGTTTGAACTGTATATTGCCGAGATTGTAGTGCGCGTCAGCCTGACGTTTTTTGTTTTTCTGGGCCAGGGCGGTATTGTATTCCGCCTCGGCCTCGTCGAGTTTGTCGAGCTGGTAGAGTGCCGACCCCTTGTTCATTTTAAGCGCCGTATCGCCGGGCGCTAAAAGCAGCGCATCGTCGTACTGTTTAAGCGCCTCCTCGTAATTTCCTTTTTTATACGCTTCATTGCCCTTCCTGTTCTTCGAATACACCTCATCGGCGAAGGTGGTGAACGCAAGGATGGTCAGCGCCGGAAGTATCCATCGGCACCATGACGGTAAACGTTTTCGGGAGGATCCTGCCAATCCGGCAATCCGCATTCCGCAATTTTCAATCCGTAATTTCATTCAAACCTTCCCTTCCACTCCTCGGTCCTCCGTACCCTTTGCGGAATGAAGAACTCGACCAGGAGCAGGATCACGGCGATAAAAAGGAATATCTGGTACCGTTCCTCATACATGTTCAGCCGCGAACTGCCGAGCTCCTTTTTCTCCATTTTTTCGATTTCGGATATGATCCGGGTCAGGTCAAGGTCGGTCCCGGCGTGAAAGTACCTGCCGCGGCCTTCTATGGCGATTTTTTCGAGCGTGACCGGATCGAGCCTCGTCATCACCAGGTTGTCGTTTCGGTCTTTTTTGTATACCACATTGCCGCCGCCTTTGGAAAGGGGAATAGGAACCCCGCTTTCAGATCCCATGCCGACGGTATATATGATCACGCCTTCGGTTGCCGCCTCTTTGGCTGCTTCGATGGCATTTCCTTCGTGGTCTTCGCCGTCTGAGATCAGCACCAGCACCTTGTATTTGCGCTCCTTTGACCGGAACGCCGCGGTCGCCTGTTTGATGGCATCGGCGAGCGCCGTGCCCTGGATCTGCACCCAGCCGGTCGAAATCGCGCCAAGGAACATTTTGGCAGCACCGTAATCGAGGGTGAGCGGGCACTGGACGAAACTTTCGCCTGCAAATACGATCAGCCCGACCCGGTCGCCCTTGAGCAGGTCGAAAAGCTTGCCGATCTCGTGCCTTGCACGGTCGATCCTGTTGGGGGCGATGTCTTCGGCGAGCATGCTTTCTGAAATATCAAGGGCAACCATCAGGTCGATGCCGCGCCGCTCGAAAACCTCCATTTTAACGCCGAAGCGGGGCCTGACAAGGGCGAGAACGAGGAAAAAGAAAAACGCGACAAAAAGCGTCCATTTGACCACCTGCCGCGGAAACGAAAAGCCGCTGGTGAGCTTTTCGATGAGCCCGGCCTGCGCGAATCGTTCGAGCGCCGTTTTCCTTCGATGCCAGGTCCCTATATAGAACCCGATAAAGAGCGGCAGCAGGAGCAGGAGGAAGAAAAGTTCAGGGTTGCCGAAGTGCATAATTGTTTCTTAGGGTATCCTCCGGAACCGGGTGTGCTGCAGAAGATGCTCGATGAGAAGCAGCAGAAATCCTGCCCAGAGCCAGGGGTAGAATTTTTCGTCGAAAGAGGCGTACACGTTGGTTTTTATCACGGTACGCTCCATTTTGTCAATCTGCTCGTAGATCTCCTTGAGTTTTTCACCGTCGGTCGCGCGGAAATATCTTCCCCCGGTGGAGGCGGCAATGTCGGTAAGCGTCTGCTCGTCGAGATCGGACTCCATCATCTGCACCTGCCGCGTTATCTCTCCGGTAAAAGGGTTCTGCATCTGGACCGGCATGGGGACTTTGCCTTTTTTTCCGATGCCGATGGTATAAATCTTCATCCCGAGCTCCTTTGCCGCGCTCGCGGCCCTGACCGGCGGTATCTCCCCGGCGTTGTTGGCGCCGTCGGTGGCCAGGATGATCACTTTGCTTTTCGCCGGCGAACTCTTCAACCGGTTGGCGGCCGTGGCAATAGCCGTGCCGATCGCTGTCTGATGGCTGAAATCGGTGAAGGTGACCTCGCTGAGGAGCGTGCTCAAAACGGCGTGGTCGAGC
>JAFGOU010000005.1 GCA_016926315.1 Chitinispirillaceae bacterium | reverse complement strand
GAAGACCTGCCGCGTTTTTACGAGGCGCTGCGCAACAACCGGGGCGAACTGGTCATGGGGTCGCGTCTTGTCTATCCCATGGAAAAACAGGCCATGCGGTTCCTCAACATCCTGGGCAACAAGTTCTTTTCGCGCCTTTTTTCCTGGGTGCTCAACCAGGAGATCAAGGACACCCTGTGCGGCACCAAGACGCTTTTGCGGACATCGTACGATAGCATCCTCACGACCCGTGAGTTTTTCGGCGACTTCGATCCGTTCGGCGACTTCGAACTCATTTTCGGAGCGTCGAAGCAAAACCTCAAGATCATGGAAATCCCGGTCCGTTACCGCGATCGCGCCTACGGCGCCACCAACATCAGCCGGTTCAGCCACGGATGGCTGCTTCTTAAAATGTCGTTCTTCGCCCTGCGGAAATTGAAGTTACGGTGATGCCGGCGCCCTGCTGATCCGGTATACCAGGTACCGCTTCTGCGGCGCGGCAAGGCTGACGCTCCAGGGCAGGCGGTCATTGCCGTAGAACCCGGCGCCAAACCCCCGTACCCGCAGCGGCCATGACGGCGCGTCGATCGTGTCGACCGGCTCCAGCAGGTAACCGCTGCGGAGCATCTCCCGGGCGTCGTAATCGCCGGGAATCTCTTCATTGACTAGCGCGTCTCCGTCCCGCGGCCGCAGGGTATCGCCCCGCAGGTTCCGGTATCCGGCATGGTGGAGATACCAAGCGTACGAAAGGCGGCCGTAATACCAGGTCGTTGCCGGGGCATATCCCCGGGCGGCCAGGGTGCAGGGGAGCGCGCGGTCGGCGCTCCCCTGCAGGTAATCGCCCGCTGCCAGCCCCGGCGAAATGAGGGCGCCGGCGCATAACGCCGTGCCGAGCCACCACCGCCGATGCCTGCGCGACAGCGCGCCGAGCTCCTCGCCGACGACCAGAAGCCCGAGCGGCACCATGGGAAGGATATACCGCACGCTTGCCGACGGCATGATATTCAGGACCACAAGGTAGAGCAGCGCGAAGAGGCTGACGAGCAGGGGCTCGTGCAACAGGAAGGTTCCCTGTTTTCTTCCGCCAAAAAACGACAGGCACCGGTAGAGCACCCACAACCCGGCGGCGGCGCTGAGTGCATACAACGCACCGAACCAGACCGCCTTGCCCAAAACAACAACCAGCAGGACGCCCCATGCACCCCCGGCCAGTGCGCAAACGGCCGGTGCTTTCCACTGTCGCGTCGCGACCATGAGCCAGAGCCAGAACACCGGCAGCATGAGCGCAGCGCCGAAGTAGGCGACATTCCGTTCCATACGGTAGCGGATATCGCCGAAAAGAAAGCTGTACCACCCTACGGAGAGATAGTGGACCTGACCGAACACCACGAGATTGTGCGCGACCCAGAGCAGCGGGAAGGCCGCCGCCGGGATGCTCCAGACGAGAAGCGCCTTCCAGCGGCGCGTTGCGGCGAGAAACAGCGGGAAGAGGATGAAGAGCGGCAGGATATTGACTTTTGTCAACGCGCCCAGTCCGGCGACGATACCGGAAAGCAGCAGCATCCGCAGGTCGTCATCGCGCGTTCCCCTGAGAAACAGCACGAACGACCCCA
The DNA here is from genome assembly GCA_016926315.1 of Chitinispirillaceae bacterium. Next base: position 2,567 of record JAFGOU010000005.1, on the reverse strand, counting down.
GCATGAACGCGGTGATCGGCACGTCCCACATGATGTTTGACGCGTTGACCAGAAGGGCGGGCGATACCGTCCAGAGCAGGGTCCCCCAGAACCGGAACGGGAACGGATAAAACAGGCCGAGCAGGTGCCATACCGCAACTATCGCGGCCGCGTAAAAAACGAAAAAAAACAGGTGGAGCGGCCATTCGCGCGAGCCGGTATTGGCGACGACAGGGACGAGCAGGAGCGGGAGAAGGGGCGGATGGCCGGTGCGGAAGTAAACGCTTCCCGGAGGCATTTTCGTATGGTCGTGGAGCGCCATGAGGCGGCCATAGTCGCCGAGCGGCGGATTGACCGGGTCCATGGCCATCTGCCGGGCGGTATGGACCAGCATGTCGGCGTCGATGGTAAGCGGTTTGTTGATAAAGGGAAGATAACCGGCGATTGCGACAAGCGCGATCACCCACCCTTCCCTGCCGGTCACAAAACGATGGTTACGACGCATCGGGCCTCCGGAACAAAAAGTATATCACTGCCCGACGTGATTGCGTACAAATTCCGCCATAAAAAACCCTTTACCAATCCGCAGCAGAACGGTATTATTTTGTGAAAGGACAGCGAGTTACACCATGCCATCGTACCGTACGCTTCTTACCGTGATCGTTCTCCTTGTCGCCGGGAGTTTTGCCCAGCCGGCATTCGTCGTCACCGCGCTCGAAGGACCGGCAAAAATCCAGCGCTCATCGAAACAGAAATGGGAAAAACTCGTGGTCGGATCAAAGGTGGCCGACAACGACATGGTGGAAACTTTTTTCCAGACCCGCCTTACCCTTGCCCTCGGCGGCAGGGAAAACGCGGCTGTTATCGGGTCGAACTCCAAAGCGTTGTTCTCGATCGCGCTGAAGGCCGTCTCGAACAAGAAGGAGATCGAAACCAGCCTGTCGCTCTTTAACGGCGGTCTGTTCATCGTCATGGCGAAGCGGATGCGGGTAAGCGTATTCTCGACCAGCGCGGTCGCCGAGATCGACAGCGGTTCCGCGGCCGTGATCGTCGACGGTAAAACGGGCGAGACCGGCGTTCTGGTCCTTGGCGGCACGGCAATGACAAGGAATATCTCCCAGCAGAAGGGCCGGGAGCTTACCACGGGAAATACGACCGTCCTTGTTCCCGGCAGGGAACCCTCTCCGCCGCTCCACGTCACCTTCCGGCACGTCGCCGTACTCAAGCACTTCTTCGGCGACAACTACATCACCGACGTTCTGCAATCCGCCGCCATCACCCCTGCCGACGATCGCGGCGGCGGCAAGGTCATGCTTTCCGACGGCGTCAGCCAGCCAAGGCCGCAATCAGACGCCCTGTTTTATAAACGGCTGTTCGATCTGAACAGGATTTACGGCAGCATTCTCGAAGACCGTGAGCAGCGGCATTTCCGCTATGCCCCGATCACCCCGTCTCAGCAAACAACCGCGCACCGCGGTTCGTTGACCCTGCGCGGCGGCGGCGGCACTGTTGACGGAATGCGCTATCCCTCGCTCTCACTGGTTCCGGAAATCCGGTACCCGTACCTCGACGCCGGCCTGCGGTTCCGGGTGGCGAATAATTACCGCGGCGAAACGGTTTTCGATTTCGTCCGAACGGCCGGCATTCTCGACAAGATCCATCATATCACCGTGGGCAGCATAAGCGATTCGCTCTTCCTGACCGTGGGGCCGATCGAACGGCTGACGCTCGGACAGGGTCTGGTGGTCGACCGGTTCCGCAATACCGACAACAACCGCATTTCACAGCCGCTCGGACTCAACGGCAGGCTGCGGCTCGGTGAGACGGTGAGTATCGGGGCGTTCCTTGCGGAGGTGACCGATCCGACGCTCGGCGGCGTCCATATCGGTTATGATCCGTCAATCTACTACTTCGGCGCCGGATACTATTTCGACCGCAATCAATACCCTGTTCCCGCTTCGACTTCCGATATCCGCTACACGCGCAGCAGGTCCGGAACGTCCCTGTTTCCCGATACGGCAACGGTTGCGGGCAACGTCGCCATGTATGAACTCGGGTTCGGCGCCGCGGTGACGGAAAATCACGAATCATCGCTCCGCGTGTTCTGCGACTTCGCCCAGAAACGGCTCAACGGCCGCAGCGACGGGCACCTGCTCCGGGCGCCGTCCCTGTTTTTCTCCCGGGGGCGATGGAGCGCTGAAGGCGGCATGCTTTTCGAGTCGGGCAGGGCTTTCGCCTATGAATTCAATGAATTCTACCGCTCCCGGAGGTCGTATTACAAATGCGCCGGCGGCGCGGACACCACGGCCGACACGCTGCTTACCTTCAACTCCTCGCTATGGGACCGGCGCAGAGCCGTAAGCATGTTCTTCGGCGCAGGCGTCAATCCGATGAAAGGCATTGACCTGAGCGCAAAAATAACGCGGAATATCAAGGCGCGGAACGCCTACGTTGAGTGGAAGCCCGTCGATTCGACCACCGACACCATGCGGATATCGCCAAAGGACTTTTCTCTTGACATAAGAATATCCGTCGACCGCACGGTATCCCGTTTCGTCACGTACGCCGGCATCTACGCCCGGCAGGCG
>JAFGOU010000444.1 GCA_016926315.1 Chitinispirillaceae bacterium | reverse complement strand
CTGTTAATATTGGTTTGTACCGACCCGCCAATGGAGGGAAACCTTAACCGCACGGTGTCGAAGGAGGTGTCGATGGCAAGGACCTCCTTCAGCACCTCATATCCCGTCTGAGTCCCGTAGGTCTGGTTAAGGGGTAACAGCGGAACAAAGGCGCCGGTGTCATCCAGACCCATGCTGCTGTTTGAGGTGATTGTTTGGAATATGCCGGGTTTGCTCGCCGGATTGTAATACAGGCCACCGTTGAATACCGCAACACCCACCTCTGCCTGAGGGTGCTTTGCCATTATCGTATCGATAAGTGCTGATGTTACCGTAAACCGGTTCCCCATGGGATCTATATTCATGAGGTTCATGCTGCCGGAGTTATCGATAAGAAAAAATACCGCGGGCATTTCCGGGATGGTATCCGGCCGATCAATAATTAATTCCTGAAATACCCGTATCTTTTCCGACATTGCGACCATGGTATCGTTTACCAGAATAGTATCACCGTCAAGATTTTCAGGCGCTGAACGATAACTGAACCTTCCTACCTCTTTTGCCGATAGTGAACTAAACGCGAAAAAAAGAAGGATAAACGTCATGCACATGGCCTTTTTCCCGGAAAAATCCTGTGCTTTCATACCGCCACCCCCGTTGTTACAATGCGAATATTCGCAATTCCTCTGCGTGATAGTGATATATATCGTCTATACAAAATGTACCCTTCGGACATACCATTGTCAAATCGATCCCATCACACCATTTGCCTGCCGTTCGAGAACGGTCATGGAGGTCGCGGCATCATGACATTACCGGAAGAACGGTCTGGCGCCGGGAGTATATTTGTATACGGCACGGGTAACCGGCAGAAGATATTCCGATGCTTTGATTATCAAACAACAACGCGGCCGTGGAGACGGGGTGAATGATGAGCGTGGAACGGACCAGAAATTCCCGTAATAAAAAAAGGCCTTTTTTCAGGATAGCTCCAATCGGCATCATCTGCACCATGTGCATCTCATGGGGCGGCGCTCAGCAATCGTTCGTCGAGCAGCACGGCCGGCTCAGCGTCAGCGGAACCCGCATTGTCGATAAAAACGGCACTCCCGTCACGCTTCGCGGCATGTCGCTGTACTGGAGTCAATGGCAACCCGACTTTTATAATGCGTCGTGCATCAAATGGCTGCGTGACGACTGGAAGTGCACGATCGTGCGCCCTGCCATGGCCGTACAGGCAGGCGGCTATCTCACCAATCCCGCAGCGGAAGTTGCAAAGGTAAAGACGATCGTCCAGGCGTGCATCGATCTGGGAATCTATTGCCTGATCGATTATCACGAGACCGCCAACGGCATGGATAACCTCGCGAAGGCCCAGGCGTTCTTCAAGGACATGGCGCAGACCTACGGCGCCCATCCGAACATCATCTATGAGCTCTGGAATGAACCGCTCAATACCCATCCGTGGGCCACGGTAATCAAGCCGTATCATGAAGCGGTTATTCCGGTCATCAGGGCGATCGACCCCCAAAATATCATCGTATGCGCAACGAGAAGCTGGGACCAGGAGGTGGACGAGGCGTCCCGTGATCCATTGGACACTTCCCGCTTTAAGAACATCGCCTACGCCCTTCACTTTTACGCCGCGACGCATAAGCAGATGTATCGCGACAAAGCGCAAATCGCATTGAACAACGGCATCGCGCTTTTCGCGACCGAATACGGAACGACGCAGGCGACCGGAGTGGAAACCATGGACACTGCGGAAACGAGACGCTGGTACGCGTTCCTCGACCAGAACGGCATCGGCTCGTGCAATTGGTCGGTCTCGGCGATTCAGGAAGCGTGCGCGATTCTTCCTCCAAACCCTCCGGTCGGCTTTGAGAGCGGCGGCTGGGCTGAAAGCGTTTTAAAACCGTCGGGAAAGTTCGTGAGAACCTATTTGCGAACAGCAAATACTGCGGCGTCGCTGTCCGGTCCCGGACATCAGGGATCGCGGCAGGGAACTTTCGCGATTGATCGTTCCGGACCCGGGGGCGGGCTCCTGAGCGTCTATGACCTTTCCGGCGCTTGCGTTATAAGGCAGCCGTGTAATGAACCCCTCCTTTTCTGGAGCGCCGTCCGCAACCGCCGCCTGATGGTGCCAAGCGGTCACTACGTGATGAAAATGCAGGATGGAAACAAGTCCTGGACCATACGCTGCAGGGAAATACGCTGATCCCCGAAATGATCCCGGCCGGATGACTGCGGTTCTTGTGTCGGGAACGCCATGATACTTATTTTCTCTTAACCCTGAAATAATCGTTTGTAAAAAACGGGACATTCGATGAACCATCCAATCACCGCAATCGCTCCGGATTTCATGGCGGTCGATACGACGCGCATCCAGTATTTCGCCATTGCCGGCAGCGCACTGTTACTGATATTCATCATAACCCTTGCCCGGACCGGCCGCATCAGGATACCGTATTCGCTGTTGTGGCTGGCCGTCGGGGCCGTGTTCCTGGTCGTCTCGATCTGGCGCGATGCGCTTGATTCATTGGCGCGGCTTGTCGGGGTTGCCTATCCGCCGGCGGCCCTGTTCCTGATTCTGGTCATCGGTATTTTTTGCATCCTTATCCATTTTTCCGTGGTTATCTCGCGATTGTCGG
>JAFGOU010000443.1 GCA_016926315.1 Chitinispirillaceae bacterium | reverse complement strand
TATCTCGACCTGAAAAACGTCACCGACGTGGCCCGCATCAAGCTCGGATTCCTCAAATCCCTGCTGCTCGTGGCCCGGATCAAACCCCGGGTGCTCTTCAGCAAGGGCGGGTTCGTCTCCTGCCCGGTGGTATGGGCGTGCTGGCTCCTCCGTGTGCCGGTTATCATCCATGAATCCGACATCTCTCCGGGACTCGCGAACCGCCTTTCCCTGCCGTTTGCCAAAGAAATCTGCTACAGCTTTCCCGAAACCACGGCTCATCTGCCGAAAAACAAGGCAATCCTGACCGGCATACCGGTGCGCGAAGCGTTGTTTTCGGGCCACGCGGAAACGGGACGCGCACGCTGCGGCTTCAGCGACGCCAAACCCGTGATCATGGTGATCGGCGGAAGCCTCGGCAGCCAGGCAATCAACGCCTGCACGCGGAAATCCCTTGATCTTCTTCTCAGGGATTTCAACCTCTGCCATATCTGCGGCAAAGGCAACCTTGCCGAAAACCGTCCCGGTTACGCCCAGTTTGAATATGTCAACGACGAGTTGCCCCACCTCTTCGCCCTGGCCGACGTGGTTATCTCGCGCGCCGGCGCCACCGCGCTTTTTGAACTCGCCGCGCTCCGCAAACCGTCGCTGCTCATACCGCTCCCGCTCTCCGCCAGCCGGGGCGATCAGATCCTCAATGCGCAGTCGTTCGAAAAACAGGGGTTCTCGGCGGTACTGCCGCAGGAGAAGATGTCGACGGAGAGCCTGGTCAAAGGCGTTGAGCAGGTGTTTGCCGAAAGGGATCGGATGAAGGCCGCGATGAAGGAAAAGGCGCCGCAGGACGCTATACAGAAGATCATGGGATTGATTGGGGCAGCGGTATCAGGGGAACGGCATCAACAAGGATCGACGCCGGGTGAATAAGGATGTCCATTGTCATCCGGTATTATATACGTTATGATATCTTTTGACACGATACTTACCGAAGATTGGATACTTTCGGGCTTATGCTAAAATCGTCCTCCTCTCCAAGTGATGGAAAATCACTTACTATTCTCGTCGTTGCGTCCGAAATGTATCCTTTTGCCAAAGTAGGCGGCATGGCCGACGTGGTTGCTTCGCTTTCTGCCGCACTCAAGCGCCGCGGTCACAATGTTGCCGTGGTCATACCCCGGTACCGGGAGATCGATCTGGAAAAGCATGATGCGTCCGTTTGCCTCGAACCCATGGGCGTATGGATGGGAACGCACGAAGAGTGGTGCTCGGTATATCTGGCGCGCTCTCCCGATAACGTACCGGTCTACCTGGTCGAACACAAACAGTTTTTCGACCGGCCGGGACTCTACCATGACAACGCCTTGAACGACTATGACGACAACCCCCGGCGGTTTGCCTTTCTTTGCCGCGCCGCGCTCCAGCTCTGTAAGGATCTTCGCTTTACGCCCGATATCGTTCTGGGTAACGACTGGCAGACCGCGCTCATTGCCGCATACTTGAAACTATGGCACTGGAACGACCCGCAGCTTTCCAAAATTGCATCGCTGCTCACGATCCACAATGCCGCCTACCAGGGGTGCTATTCTAAACACCATTACGAGTACCTTGGACTGGGGTGGAATAATTTTACCGAGACGATATTCGAATCGTATGACCTGATCAACCTGCTCAAGGGCGGAATCCACTACAGCGACATGATCGTCACGGTGAGTCCTTCCTTTGCCCGGGAAATCGCCGAGCCACACGGCGGTTTTGGTCTTGCGCCCTATTGCGCGGGCCGTCGACAGGACCTGGTGGGGATTCTTAACGGCATAGACTATGCCGTCTGGAATCCCGCCACCGATCCGAAAATCCCGGCACGGTTCAGCGCCGGTGACCGTTCGGGCAAGAAACGGTGCAAGCGCGCGCTTCAGGAAGCGTTCGGTCTCAAAAAGAATGCCTCAATGCCGGTCATCGGCGCCATAGGCCGCTTTGTGGATCAGAAGGGGTTCGGCCTTGTCATGCAGATAATGGAACGGGTATTGCGGGAAATGGAGGTGCAGTTTGTCATCCTGGGCGACGGCAACCGAGAGCTTGAGGAGTTTTTCGGTACGCTTCCCGCTCGGTTCCCAGGCAAGGCAGGTTCGTTTATCGGTTTTGACGACAACCGTGCCCATCTGGTGAACGCCGGGAGCGATTTTTTCCTGATGCCGTCACAGTGGGAACCGTGCGGTCTTAACCAGATGTATGCACAGCGGTACGGTACCCTGCCGATCGTTCGCGCCGTCGGAGGGCTTGACGATACGGTCATTCAGTATGATGAGGAAACCGGTACGGGTACCGGATTCAAGTTCCGGGATTTTTCTCCCGACGCGCTCTACTATACCATCGGCTGGGCGGTGAGCACCTGGTATGACCGGCCTTCTCACATGAAAATGCTCATGGCGGCGGCCATGGGGCAGGACTTCTCATGGGATGCCAGCGCGCAGCAGTACGAGGCTGCCTGCCGCAGGGCATTAGAAAACAGAAGAACGTACAACGAGCGGTATACGAAATATTACTGGTAACCATGTGTTTCCCGGATTCACCGGGCCGGTTATCTCCCCCAGTATCTTCCGAACTCTTTCACTATCTCGTCCCGTTTCGCCTGTTCCGGTTCGAGCTTCAGGTAGGCATCTCGGTGCTCCCTCGCCCGGTTACGGTCGGGAAAGGCGGTGGAGTAGAGGGTCATAAGGTGGCCGTGGGCGAGTGACGCTGCATAGTTGAGGCTTTCAATGGTGAGAGGATATTTGTTGTGAACCGTCGCATGGGCGCAGGCGGCAATCTCTTTTTCAAAATTGATCCGGGCGCTGTGGCGGTCCTTCTCGTCGAGGCTGATAAGCCCGAGGATCACGTTGCACATGGGCATGAGGCTGTCGATGGCAAGCGCACGGCCGAAGTAGGAGGCGGCCGCCTTCCGTTCGTTGAAAGCGAAATAGGCGCAGGTACCGGCGTTCGAAAGCGCGAGGATATGGGTCGGCTCGCAGCGGATCGCCAGTTCATACTGCTGCAGCGCCCGTTTCTGGTCCCCGAGTTCGGTGAACATCCTGCCAAGGTTGTAATGGAACCTGCCGATGCCCGGGCGTTCAACCGTTGAGTGATAGGTAAAGGTGAGCGCCGAATCGAGCAGGGTGCGGTCGCCCGACTCTTTGTACAGATCATAGTAGGCACAGCCGATATTCTGCAGAATGTGCGGTTTTTCGCTTTTGTTTTTTTCCTCGATCAGGTTTTTCTGCAGCTCGGTGAGACTGTTGCGCAGGAGCGACATCTTGCTCATGCCCCCGCGCATCCGTTCGAGCCCCGAAGACGGGAAGGGGGTGTCGAAATAGTGATGATCGGCGTGGCGGATAAAAAGGATCAGTGACCATGCCGTGAACAGCACCGCGTAAAATAATGGATCCTTGCGTATCGTCGATACGGTCACGGTGACCTGAACTCCAGGATATAGGTGTCGGGATTACGGAGCGAATATACGACCTTGAACCGTTCGGGATGGCTCAGGATGGCTGGAAAGAGGTAGCGCGCCGAGGTGTTGGTCCATGAAAAATTATCGAGCACGCAGTAACGGGCGTTGCCCTGCTGTAATCCTGCAATCACTTTTTCCACATCGTGCGAGAACGGGTACACAAACCCCTTTCGTTGTGCGCGCAGATAAAAAAGCTCCGGTTTTCTGTTCACCACGATCGCGTCGGACGGGGTGTTGAGTCGTATCCAGTCGGCGCAGCTGTAGAAATTTTTCCAGTCGCCGGGGAGCCCGGTGTTCATTTTTATTGATTGAAGATGACCGCTGAAATTAATTACGGTAATGCCTATTGCCGCAAACCATAGAACGCCGCCTTTCATGCGCAGTGATTTTGATGATTGGACGGGTTTCGAAAAAGATGGAACGATACGGTCCATAATGGTTTCAAGGCCGAGGAATAAAAAAAGCGCAAGAAAGGGAATGAGGGGAATCAAAAAGCGTTCGCCAACCCACTGGGTCTGCTGAAAACTGATCATGCCGAGGTAAAAAAATACGTAGAAGCTTACAAATCGCGTTGGCAGCCTGAAATTCCTGATCCAGCCGATGAAGGCGGGGATGAGCAACAAAAAGGAAGCCGTAATCGCCATGGTTCTTGTCAATGGTATGCCAAGCAGCGAGCGGGGAAGCAGTGAAAAAAACAAAAGGGAAACATTCTGGCCGACGCGTGAGACCAAATCGGTGACCGTTACCAGCCCAAGCTCCGGGTCGTAAAGGTTTTTGCTGAAGAGAGCGTCAGCGTAAGAACCGTTCCCCTCGGTTAGATAACGAAGAAACATCATGCCGGCGATCAGAAGAAGGGCATGAGCCGCTGCCTGTTTATACCGTTTATCGAGTATGGTGGTCACGATCCATGCGGCGGAAAAGGTTATACCGACGGTACGGATAAAGGTCGGGGTAACCGAAACAATGGCAGCCGCCCAGAACCAGCCACCCAATCCACCGCGGCGCCGGTATCCCTCCAGCAGCAGGAGGGATGCAAGCGTTGCAAAGAGATACGGAATTTCACTCATAAGAAGCGTCGCATGGCTTGCAAAAGAAAACGAAAGGGAAGAAACCAAAAGGAGCGGTATAAGCACGCTGGACCCGAGGGGACGCACGTAATAAAAAAGCAGCAGGATGACGCATGCGCTGATGACGCCGATTACCATTTTCGGCAGCATAGGGGAATCTGAAAACATCCCGGTAAAACCGATAAGGCCGGGAAACAGCGGTGGATAAAACGATTGCACGGGATTCTGTGGATCAAAAAGATCCCGGTATCCGTTACCGCTGAACAGTGATTTCCCGAGAAGGTAGTATTTTGCGTCATCGCCGTTCGTGCTGAAATCGGGTGAGAATTCAAAACCAAGAAGGATAAGCTGGGCAAGGATAAAAAGCTTCATCCAGAAATGAGGTGAAAAGGCGGCTATAGGTTTATTTGCTGCCGGTAGTGTCGGGTTTTTATTCTTTTTTTCCATAGGATAAGTAAAGATAGCTTCTGGAATGGGATAGGGTACCATCTAAATTGAAGAGGTTCATTCCATATTATTTTTTGCGGATAGTAACGTGCAGTGCTTGCATTCAAAAAGCATTAACGATACTATCGATACTGGATTCCTGCATTGCCGATAGTTGTATTTACCCTGTCGTTTCCAGGATTATTATGAAAAGGATCGCCCTTATCGGATATGGTTACTGGGGCCCCAATTATCTGAGGGTCTGCCGGGAACTGCCCGAATCCGAAATCGCCTATATATGCGATATTTCCGAAGAGAACAGAAACAAGGCCGTCCGCGCCATCGGCAGGGAAAGGGTGACCGATGAGTATACCAAGATAATGGCGGACGAATCAGTGGACGTGGTAATTGTCTCGACGCCGTTGCATACACACTATGCAATTGCCCGATCAAGTCTTGAACAGGGGAAGCACGTACTGGTTGAAAAACCGTTCACTCAGACATACTCTGAAGCACTTGATCTTCTCGCTTTGGGCAAAAAGCGCCGGCGTTTCGTGAAGGCAGGGCATATTTACGAATATAGTCCGGCTGTTTGTTATGCCAAAAGAGCGATCGAATCGGGAGAACTTGGAACAGTGTATTATATGCATTCAGAACGAACAGGGCTGGGGCCAATCCGGAAACATGCCAGCGCCCTGTGGGACCTCGCAACGCATGATATTTCCATTGCGCTTCTTTTCGCGAACGAGCTGCCGGATCTCGTGACCACGATTCAGGGAAGGTATCTTCAATGCGGCGTAGGCGATACCGCCTTTGTACATTTGCACTTTCCTTCCGGCCTTATGTGCAGCATTCATGCCAGCTGGATTTCTCCCGAAAAAATCCGCAAAATCACGCTGGTCGGTTCAAAAGTGATGGCAACCATCGATGATGTCAACAAATCTGAACCGGTAAAGATATATAAAAGGGATATTCATCTTGAAGAACTTGACAGCACACCCGACTACAGTGACCACCAGAATATCATCCACATGGGTGATATCTATATTCCTAATATTGAGCAATATGAGCCTCTGAAACGGCAGGTACAGGAATTTTTACGAATGACCGAACGGTATAATCCGGATGTCTCTGACCGGCATGCGGCCGATGTTATTTTGATTCTTGAAGCGGCAGAGCGGTCGCTGCGCGAACAAAAGGCGGTGCAATGCCGATAAGGGGCATTCCGCCCGGAAAAAACACGCGCATTCCGTTTACCGCCCTTAGTAATTCAAACAACCGCGTTACGGTGGTGCTATGACCGGGGCAACGGCTCGCGCAGCAATGAAAACCGCGGTGATTATTCCCGCGTTCAATGAAAAGGGCAAGATCGCCCAGACCATCGCCAGCATTCCCGCCTCGTGCGCGCAGTTGGTCATTGTTGTCGATGATGGTTCAATCGATTCTACTGCCAGGGAAGCCGGGGAAATGGGCGCGCTGGTCCTGCGAAACGGGCGTCAAAAAGGGGTTGGTTCGGCAATCAGGTCGGGGTTCCACTATGCCCTTGAGAATGGTTATGACGTCGTCGTCGTTATGGCCGGCAACAGCAAGGATGACGGACGCGAAATCCCGCTTCTCACCGAACCTGTCATCTCCGGCGAGTTTGACCTGGTACAGGGTTCACGTTACCAGCGGAATTCCTATGGAGGCGACATGCCGCTCTACCGGATTTTCGCCACAAAGATTGTTCATCCGGCGCTTTTTTCATTTTTCAGCGGCAAACATATGACCGACAGCTCGAACGGGTTCAGGGCGATTCGTGCATCCCTTTTGCGGGACGCAAGAATACATCTCGGTCAGCCGGGTCTGGACGCCTATGAACTGGAGATTTATCTCCTGTTTAAGGCTATTCGTCTACACTATCGCGTTACCGAGGTTCCCGTACACAAGATGTATCCGGACCGTAAACGTGGTTTTACCAAAATGCGGCCAGTTATTGACTGGTGGAAAATGGTGAAGCCGATTTTCCAACTTGGGCTGGGAATGAAGACGTAGGATATTCAAACGGTATCATTCCACGGTCTTTCAGCGCAGGTGGCGAACATTCACCACGCAAAACAGAGCAACGAACTCCGCGGGATACCATGTATTTTTGAACCAATGCAATGCCGAGTCGTCTTTCACATCGACATGGACGCATTTTTCGCCTCCATTGAGCAGCGCGACCACCCCGCATGGCGCGGCAAACCGGTGATCGTGGGGGCACAACCCGGCACGCGCGGGGTGGTGTCGGCGGCAAGCTATGAGGCGAGGACGTTCGGGGTGCGGTCGGCTATGCCCATTAGCGAGGCAAGGCGCCGCTGCCCGCAGGGCATTTATACCCGGCCGCGCATGGATGTTTACGAAAGAGAGTCCGGCGAGGTGATGCGGCTGCTCGCGTCGTTCTCCCCGCGCATCGAACAGGTGTCGGTCGACGAGGCGTTTCTTGACATGACCGGGACCGCCAGGCTGCTGGGCGAGCCGCGTGACGCGGCCTGCCGGCTCTCACGCCTGATTGCCGGTGAACGCCGCCTTTCCGCCTCGATCGGTATCGCGCCGAACAAGCTTCTTGCCAAAATTGCCTCAGACCTGGACAAGCCGGGGGGTATTACGCTGGCGCCTTTTAACCAGGCGGGGATCGAGGCATGGCTCGCGCCCATGTCTGCGGGCCGGGTGTGGGGGATCGGTAAAAAGACCGAAGCCGCACTGCGCGCCGGGGGTGTTGCCACGGTCGGAGACCTGCAGGCCTTGCCGCGCGAGCGGCTGTATACCCTGTTCGGGAAACAGGGTGAAGAGCTCTGGGCGCTCAGCAGGGGCATCGACGACCGGCCGGTGGGCGAGGACGGCACGATCAAATCCCTCTCGCGCGAACATACGTTCAATGTCGATTCGCCCGACCGGGAGGAGTGGAAGACGACCCTCTGTTCACTGTGTCAGGACGTGGCGCGCCAGGCCCGGCACCATGGGGTCAAGGGGCGGACCGTTGTTTTTATCTACCGGCGGACCGATTTCAGCAAACATACGGTGCGTAAACCGCTGGTGTACCCGTCGAACGCGGCGAAACCTCTTTACGAAGGGGTCTGTAGTCTGGTCGACGGGGTCCGCGAAAAGGCTCTGCGGCTCTGCGGCGTGGGCATCACCGGTTTTGAGGATGACGCCCAGACCAACCTGTTCGCAGAGCAGCGCCAGGCGCAGGCGATCGACAAGGCCGAGGCGGCGGTCGATGCCATTGCGGAAAAATTCGGGAGCGCGGTCATCGCAAAAGGAAGGGTGATGGGGAGGCGGCAACGTCGAACCGATCGATCACCTGCAGCGCGCAGGAAAAGCGTTTAATGAAAGAATGGCGACCGTTCAACCGTAACCACCCGTGTTCCGGAACCATCGTCAAAATGATGAAGACCATTGTCGGTGAATGAGACTGCAATCCATACCAGGGGCGCCCTAAACCCGCTTGCATTCGCCGTACGGCATCACCTATACTAATGGCACGCGAAACCGGTTTTTTCATCTCAAACTAAGCAAGGGCCTCCCCCTATGATCTCCGTCCTCACCTGCTGCCGTCATCCCATGCCTGCATCGGTTCAGGAGCGCAATGTTGCGAAAACCGTCGGGGCGCCGCACGAATACCGCATTATTGACGCAAGCAGGGGGGGGATGAATTTTGCCGGAGCCTACAACTGGGCAGCGGGGCAGGCCCCGGGCGACCTGATCGTATTCATCGCCGACAACTGCCACTTCATGAGCATGAACTGGGGAGCGGTGCTTGAGGCCAAATTTGCGGGAGACCCTTCGCTTGGGATCGTGGGCGTTGCCGGCACCCAGCACCTGTTCCGCGACAAATACTCCTGGACCGCGGCGGGAAGGCCATTTGTTAAGGGGAGGATTGTCTACCATCTTCAGAACAACGACTTTTTCGCCGTGGCGTTTTCGGTCGAAAAGGGTGATTGCGAGGTGGTCGCCTGCGACGGCGGCATGCTTGCGGTCAGGTCCGGGCTCGTGAAGCAGGTGCGGTTTGACGAGGAAGCATTCACCGGAGAGCACTTCTGGGACCTTGATTTCTGTTTACGTGCGCGGGCTTCTTCGCGCGTCATCGTCACGAGCGATATTACGGTCAAGCGACTGACGCAACCGGTGTATGATAAGGAGTGGCAGGATGCCGGGAATGTTTTTTTACGTAAACACAACGCCGCTCTACCGGCCAGGTGCGCGGACTATCCCGGCGCGCCGCTGCCCGGACTTGGCGCACAGCTCATCAATCTTCGCGGGAAGTACTCCTCGGAAACGATCTGCTGATAAGGGGGCAGGAACGGATTGCAGACCGTTCCTGCGGACATCAACTGCACTTAGAAAAGCCGCACGACTTGCAGACGGCGCAGCCGCCTTCGGTTTCCATGATGCCGCCGCACTCGGGGCACTGCGGGCAGTAGCCCATGTCAAGCCCGGAAAAGGTGATCTGCGGGTTTGCCGAGGCGCTGTTCACCTCGTTGATCGCCTTTTCGAGGACGCGGCCGATGGCGTCGGCGCAGGAGAGGATCATTTCGCCCTCATGCCAGGTGGGGATCGGGCAGCGGATGCCGCGGAGCTGCTCCATGATGGCCTTGGGGTCGATACCCGCGCGTAGCCCGAGCGAAATCAGGCGCGAGACCGCTTCGGCGTTCGAGGCGGCGCAGCCCCCGGATTTTCCCATCTGGGTGAACACTTCGCAGAAGCCGTAGGCGTCGGAGTTGATGTTCACATAGAGCGTTCCGCAGCCGGTCTTGGTTTTGTAGGTACGGCCGTGTGTCACCGAAGGGCGGGATCGGGGCTGGAGCGTGCCCAGGGGCGACAACGGCCCCGCTTCGGCTTTTGCCCCTGCCGCGCCGCCGGAACCGGCGGTGATCACCTGGTTTTTCCGCGAGCCGTCGCGGTAGACCGTGACGCCCTTGCAGTTCAGGTCGTAGGCATAGCGGAACACCTCTTCCACGTCGTTTACGGTTGCGTCGTGCCTGAAGTTGACTGTTTTGGATACCGCGTTGTCGGTATATTTCTGGAACGCGGCCTGGAGCATGATGTGCCAGCGCGGCTCGATATCGTGGGCCGTGACGAAAATGTCGCGGATGCGACGGGGGATGCCGTACACCTTGTTCAGGCTGCCGGTAT
>JAFGOU010000442.1 GCA_016926315.1 Chitinispirillaceae bacterium | reverse complement strand
TGTTGTATCACCGCAGTGCTCGTTCTTTTTTACTGCACCGAGCTTTCCATGGCCGGAGGCTCCAGTTCCACGGACAACGGCAGGATACTCGGGATGATCTGCGATGAAAACTGCCTGCCGGCGCCGGCCGTGCGGGTTACCCTGCTGCCGGCCGACCACGATCCTTATCGCGACACCTCCAGGATTCGCATTGACACCACGGATACCGCGGGCGATTATGCCTTCGGCAACCTCGCACCCGGCTCCTACACTATCACGGCCGTTGCGCCAGACGCCCGAACGCGAGCCCTCGTCGGTTCGGTTATCGTGGATTCCACAACCGCGTACGCGCCCGTCGCCATGCTTTCGAAACCCGGAGCGCTCAGAATCCAGGTTTCGGAAAATGCCTCTGCCGCTGCGAGGTACGTCTACCTGCCCGGCACCACCTTCTACGGCATTGTAGAAAACGGTTCCGGATTCATCGATTCCATTCCCGCGGGGATTATCCCTTCCGTCTATTATGCCAGTACGGTCGATACGGCAGATAATCATGTTATCAAGACCGATTTCTCCGTGGCTCCGGGCGTCATCAGGGTGATCGCCGATTACTCCTCATGGAACCATTCAAAAAGGATCTTCCTGAACACCACCATTTCCGGCGCCGGAGTATCGGGCAACGTGCTTCATTTCCCGGTACTGGTGAGATTATCCGGCGCCAATTTTGTCTTCAGCCAGGCGAAGCAGGACGGCAGCGATGTCCGTTTCAAAAAATCAGACGACACTCCGCTTCCCTGTGAGATCGAGCGCTGGGACGCGACCGCGCAGAAAGCTGAGATTTGGGTAAAGGTCGATACGGTGTACGGTAATGACAGCGCCCAGTTCTTCTCCGTATTCTGGGGGAATCAAAATGCCTCTTCCGAATCAAACGGCGCGGCGGTGTTCGATACCGCAAACGGGTTTGTCAGCGTCTGGCATCTGCATCAGCCGACCGGATCAAACGCGAAAGACGCCACTGCCAACAGGTACGACGGTGTCCCCTCCGACACCGCACCTGCCCAGACCGCCGGCGCCATCGGCATGGCGCAGGGCTTTAACGGCGCCTCCAACTCCTTCACCATGCCGAATACGGCAAACAGCAAATTGAATTTTCCGGAGAAGGGTTCATACGCCATGTCGGTCTGGGTGTACGCCAATGCGCTTGATTCTATCTGGCGGGCCATTGCAGGAAAGGGACACGAACACTATTACCTGCAGCTTAAAGGGTTCGGCAACAACCGTGCCACATGGGAGTTCGTTGAATTTCAGAATCAGCGCGGATGGGAATACACTGAGGATTCCGTGCCACCTGCGCCGGGAAGCGGAACATGGCTGAATCTCGTCGGCGTCCGGTCGGGAACCAGCCAGCACCTCTATATCAACGGGGAGTTGGTCATTGATACCCCATCGCTCATGGCCGGAGCCTATTCCCGCGTTACGAGCGACAACTTCACCATCGGCCGTTACAACCGGATCGTCACGCTTCCCTATTACCAGGGCTGGTCGTATTTCAACGGCAAAATCGACGAGGTACGCGTACTGCGCGGAACGCCGACCGCCTACTGGATAAAGCTCTGTTACATGAATCAAAAAGCAAACGACGGTTTAGTCGTGTTTAAAAACCCCTAACCCGGCATTGCCGGATACACGCTGGCCTGATAGCGGGCTTTTTTCCGCGGCGTCAACCATCGCTATCAGAAAATTCGTCCATAACCCCACTCGTTCAGGAGGAGTCGATGCGTACCCTGGTATCGGTGTTATTGCTTGCAGGATGTTTTTCCGCGCCTCATGCGCAACCCAATCCCAATGTCATCGTCACGGGCGATTCCACGGACCGCCATACCATGACCTTTACGATCAGAGGCCCTCAAGCCGCTGAAAGGGGGACGGTCAATCCCTTTACCGACTATAAATTGATCATCAACTTCCGGTATGTCCTTTCCGGCGCCGAACGTTACAATGTTCCCGGTTATTATGCTGCCGACGGCAACGCGGGCGAGACCGGGGCCTCGTCGGGGAACGTCTGGAAGGCCCATTTTACCCCCCAATGGCCGGGCGCCCATATCTATAAAATTTACTTCCGTACGGGACCGGGCGTCGCTTTGACCATCGATTCACTCGACGGCACACCGGTCGCCGGGATTGACGGCGACACCGGATCGTTTGAATTTATACAGGAAGACCCGGACGATGCTCCGCCGGATCTCAAAGCGTTCGGCAGGCTGGACTACGATAAATATACCAACTATATGGTCAACGTAAAAAACGGTTTTTCCGCCAAGAGAATTTTCCTCAAGATGGGCGCCGCCTCGCCATCCAATTTTCTCAATTTCGCGGATTTCGACAATACGCCCGCCGGCGCCTATACGAAAACGTTCGCGGACCATGTCGCGGACTGGACAAACGGCGATCCGACGTGGGGCAACGGACGGAAAGGGAAAGGAATCATCGGCGCCATCAACTACCTTGCATCCAAAGGGGTGAACACGCTCTCATTCAACACCATGACCATCGGCGGGACAGATTCCGCGGTCTTTCCCTTTTTGGCGCCTGATAGTCTCACACGCTTCGACTGCTCGAAACTGGACCAATGGCAGGCGGTATTTCAGCACGCCAACAGCAGGGGCATCGTCATGGAGCTCCGCACGCAATTGGCGGCGAACGACAGGCTGCTCGACAACGGCGATCTCGGTCCGGCGCGAAAGCTCTATTATCGTGAGCTCATCGCCCGCTTCGCGCATTGTCTCGGCATCATCTGGAACCTTGGCGATGAAAACAGCCAATCCATGGCGCAACGTGCCGAAACGGCGAACTATGTCCGCGCCATGGACCCCCACCGCCACCCGTCCCGTTCTATCATACTTCCG
>JAFGOU010000441.1 GCA_016926315.1 Chitinispirillaceae bacterium | reverse complement strand
ACCCCTGAGGCGACCATTGCGTACTGCGACCGCATGGTCCCTGGCATCGCGGAGCTGCTGCGCGCGGAGTCCCTTAAAGAGACGCCCCACGCGGCGCTGTCGAGGGGCGTTGCCGGCATGAGGGGGAACTGCCTGATAATCAACCTTCCGGGTTCGGTGCGGGGCGCTACGTTCTGCGCAAAAATCGTTGCTTCGCTTCTTGAGCACGCGCTTGCCATGAGGAACGGGGTGGGGCATTAGGTTTTCAGGTCGGGTTGGCCGCGAACGCCTTTCAGGCCGGTTTTATTCGCCAAATGGCGTTAGCGAAGCATCAGTAAAATATGCTTTTCACTGCTAAATTGAATAAAGTATATTACATCACACAGCCTTTTTATGCGCAGTTTTGCCTGTTTTTAAGAACCATCAACCATCTGCAGCACCAAGGACGGCAGTATGCCCGCTTATCCATTCAATGCCGATGAAGTGTTCATCATTGCGGAGCAGATTGAGAGAAACGGAGCTGCGTTTTACCGCGCGGCGGCGAACAACAACCCCACTTCCCGCGATTTTCTTATGGGGCTGGCTGGAATGGAAGAGCAGCATCTTGCCACTTTTCAGCTCATGCACCGGGTGTATTCGGAGTCCGGCGCCCAGGCCGGAATGTTTGATCCAGAGGGCGAGGCCGCTGCCTTTCTCTCCGTAATGGCCGGGGGACATGTTTTTGACACCAGAAAAGACCCGCGGGAGCTGCTGCACGGCACCGAACCGCTCGAGGAGATCATTCGCATCGCCATCGGTCTGGAGAAGGACTCCATTGTTTATTACATGGGAATGAAAGAATTCGTCACCACGCCTTCGAGCCGGGAGCAGGTTGAGGCCATTATCAGGGAAGAGATGCGCCATATCGCCCTATTATCCAATCAATTGTCCGGATCATAGAAAAGGGAGCTACAGGTACCGTTGTCAATGGCTTTCGCATCGTTTACCTTCAAGGGCGGCATTCACCCTCCCACCTATAAAGGGATGACCAACAAAAAGCCGATTGAGCCCGCGGCCGTACCTGCGCGGCTTTTCGTGCCGCTACTCCAGCATATCGGGGCCCCGGCCGCTCCGGCGGTGGAAGCCGGGCAGGAAGTAAAAAAAGGTCAGATCATAGGGACGACCGGAGGATTTGTGTCCGCTCCCATACATGCGCCGGCCTCCGGAAAGGTGGCGGCGCTTGCAACCGTTTCCCATCCGGCGGGAATGACGGTCCCGGCAGTAATCATTGACAACGATTCTGCGGAAACCTGGTGCGACCTCGCCGGGATGGCCGATTATTCGGGGCTCTCGCGGGAAGATCTGTGCGAACGTATCCACAACGCGGGCATCGTCGGCATGGGCGGCGCGACCTTTCCCACCCGCGTCAAGCTGTCGCCCGTACCCGGATGCTCCATCGACACCCTGATAATCAACGGGGTTGAGTGCGAGCCGTACCTTACGTCGGACCACCGTCTCATGCTCGAAAAGAGCGGGGAAATCGTCGAGGGCGCGCGGATTATCGCACAGGCGCTCGGCGTATCGCGATGCATGATCGGGATCGAAGCCAACAAGCCTGACGCGATTGCATTATTGACAAAAGCGTGCGGCAACGACCCGCTCCTTTCCGTGCACTCTCTGAAGGTCAAATACCCCCAGGGCGCAGAAAAAATGCTCATCAAGGCGCTCGCCGGACGCGAGGTCGCGCCCCGGGCGCTGCCCTCTTCGGTGGGCGTGGTGGTACAGAACGTTGCCACCGCCGCTGCGGTTTATCAGGCGGTCCGCTATGGCAGACCGCTGATCGAGCGGGTGGTAACCGTGACCGGCGATGCAGTCAACGAGCCAAAAAACCTGCTGGTGCGGATCGGAACCACGGTCGGGGATCTCATCGCGCAGTGCGGCGGTTTCAAAGGCGAGCCGGGCAGGATCGTCATGGGCGGTCCCATGATGGGATTCGCGTTGTCGTCTGCCGATTATCCGGTGACCAAAGGCACCTCCGGCATACTCGTGTTGTCGAAAGGGAGTTTGTCGGCTATAGACGACTTCGGACCGTGCATCAGGTGCGGCCGCTGCATCGACGCCTGTCCCATGGGGCTTATGCCTTCAATCCTCGGCATTCTTTCTGAAAAGGGGAATTACGAGGAGACGCGGTCCTACAACCTGCACGACTGTTTCGAATGCGGTTCCTGCACCTATGTATGCCCGGCCAAGCGGCCCATGGTGCAGTTTATCAAGCTGGCAAAGTCACTTGTGAAGCCCTGATTAAAGAGAAAATTATGACCACCACCACCGCACCCGTCCTGTTTTCCGTTTCGATCAGCCCCCATATCAGGAGCGCTGAAACGACCTCCCGGATCATCTGGGCCGTCAACGCCAGCCTGGCGCCGGCCGCGGTCATGGGCGCCTGGTACTTCGGCCTCAAGGCCTTGCTCACCATGGCGCTCTGCATCGGCGCCGCAGTGGGGAGCGAATACCTCTACCAGCGGCTGCTCCGTAAGAAGAGCACCATACGCGACGGCAGCGCGTTTCTGACCGGGTTGCTCCTTGCGTTCAACCTGCCCCCGCAACTCCCCTGGTACGTGCCGGTCCTCGGTT
>JAFGOU010000440.1 GCA_016926315.1 Chitinispirillaceae bacterium | reverse complement strand
CCGTCGGCGTCGAGATTCACGTACTGCTTATGCGGCTTTGAGGCGTCGTTCACTTGAGGAAAGATGAATTCGAGAACGATGGAATCTCCCAAAACAGGCTCTGCTTTTTTCACCGGAATAACCTTCCTCTCCGTCTTCTCCCCGTCATACACCGGCGCCTCTTGCTTCTCCACCTTCTTCTTGTCCGCCGGGGCCTTCAGTTCCGGCGCTGTGCCCTTGTCGAAGAACGTTATTTCCACCCGGCGGTTGGTGGCGGATTTATAGTTGTCCTTGTCCGCGGCCTCGATCGGGAAGCTTTCGCCGCACGGGTAGATGCCTTTGCCGTTATGGCCGTAGGTGAGTGCGGGCAGGGCGGGTTCTTTTGTATGGGCGGTCCAGGCTGCGTTGAGCAGGTCGCGCATCACGGCAAACAGCGCGCTCCAGGTCTTGGGGCCCATGACGCCGTCGGGCTTGAGGCTGCCGCTCTTCCGGGTGTTGTACTGTTCCTGGAACGCCTTGACCGCGGTTTTGGTCTTGGGGCCGCTGTTGTTGTCAACCGCGCCCGGGTCGCAGGGCCAGCCATGCGCGGTTGCGAGCGCCTTGAGCGTTGCCTGGTAGTCCTCGACTTTGGAAGCCAGGTCGATCACGTCGAGCCAGGTATTGACGTCGTTGTCGAGCAGGGCCTTGATCCCTTCGGCGCGCCACTGGGACAGGTCGAAGTTGTAGGACGGGTCGCCCGAGGTGTCGGTATGGCCGAAGAGGATGACCTCCTTGTCAGGGTTGCTGCGAGCGAAATCAAGTGTGGTGACGAGTGCGCCGAGCAGCGCGCCGCTGCTGTCCAGGCAGGGCACAGCGGTCCCGTGGTGGAACAGGATGTCGGGAATTTCCACGAAGTCGCAGTGCACAGGAGGAGTGTCTGATTCGGCTGCAGCATCTTCGGTGATCGCGGCAGCGTCGTTTTGGTCGGCGGCTGCGGATGACGCGCTGTCATCGGGCAGTTCGATTTTTGCGGTCGCCTCCTGCTCTTCCACGTCTTCGATGCGCGCTTTTCCTTCACTGTCCGTGGGAACGGTATAGGTCTGGCCGCCGATGGTAAAAATGACTTTTGCGTTTTTGATGGGCATTTCGTTTTCATCGGTGACCACCACTTCGTACCAGGCGGTGGTTGGAGGCGCTGGTTCGTCGACCGGCGCCGCGGCAATAACTTCTTCGGGCGGTTCTTCGATAATTTCTGGCGGCGGTGGCGGCATGTCGCGGACGTGGAGGTTTTTGAGGAGGTCGATTTTTTCGACGCTAAGTTGACCCGACGCAACGCGCCACTGAAGATCGCTGGCGATTGATTCGAGCAGGGAGTCGGGCAGTTCGCGGGTATGGTGGAACACGGGCAGGGAATGGGAAAGAAGCCCGGGGCCGGCCTGCGCCATGCCCTGGAGCGCTTCCGGGTCGCGCCGCCGCAGTGAGGCGATCAGGAAAAAGAGCGAATCGGACGACGACGCGCCGTCAGTCCGGCCGCCGGAAGAGAGGCGGTAGGTGCCGTGCCAGGTGTGGATGGTGCAGGTGGTGGTCATGAGATGGTAGTGGGTCCGATCTGTTGATGATTAAAATAGGTGATTCTGGCAGAGCAAGACAAGAAGATATAGGTGCTTTTGACTCATGACGGGGCAACTGTCGAAAAGGTATATTGTTCTTTTAACCGGAAGAGCATCATGCCGTCTGACGAATATGAAGTCAAACGATCCGAGTTGAAGGATTTCGAACCGGTCCTCAAACCCGGGGTTTCCTGTCGTGTCATTGTGACCGGTGATCCCTGCGTTGAGGTCTACTTTATCGAAATAGGCGATACGCTCCTGCGGTTCAACAGCGCCGTTCTGCTGCCGACGGAGACAACACCCCCGGCCGACGGCGTTTCCAGGCCCGGTTTGAGCGTCATCGCGGCATGTATCGATTATGCGGCAAAGCACAAGGAAAAAAAGATGCTCATCGCCGGGTATACCGATACGGTCGGCAGCGACGAGGCGAATGTCAGGCTATCACGCATTCGCGCCGAAGCGGTGCATGGCATGATAACCGGCGCCCGTGACCAGTTCGCGACCGCGTGCTGGGGGCCGCATCTTACCGATGAGCAGCGTTATCCTGACGGCGGCAGCGGCAAGAAACGGGGCGTGCTCTGGGACGACTACATCGACGTGCTTAATTGGGCGGCAAAGGAGTTCGGCTGGCCGTGCGGGTATCCCGAGGGCAATGTCACACTCTGGGCCGCCACGGTCGCGTTTCAGAAGAGTTACAATAAAAGCGTGATCGGCGAGGCCGGGAACAAGCCGATACCCGAATACGGTTCGTTCGACAAAAAGACATGGGGCGCGGTGTATGACTGCTACGATGTCAAGCTGGCGGAACTGCTGAAGACCGACAAAAACGGTCTGGACGCGTTGCGCGGGGGCCTTAATTTTGTCAACAATGATCCGGAAAAACATATCGTGGCCTGCGGCGAGTTCAAGCCTGTCGAAGAGAAGGAAAGGGACAACTACCGGAGCCAGACGAACCGTAGGGTGGAGGTGCTGTTTTTTGAAGAAAAAGAGTACCCGAAAGTGCCTTGTTTCTCGGGAGGGTGCAGCCCGGGGATCTGTCCGCTCGGAACATTGACGTACCTTCCGGTACCGGTCGGAACCGAGGAGGGTGAGATCCGGATTGTTTTCCTAAAATCTAAAGAGCTGCCGATTGCCGAAGCGAAAGCGATTTTATCCGATGAAGCCGGTCGGGTTATTTCAAATGAAAAAGTAACGGATAGCAAGGGTTCAGTATCGTGGAAAGTGCCGCATCGCAGGTTTTTTGTTGAATTAAAAAAAGGAAATCATCATGTGAAAACAGAAGTGCCTGTTTTAGATGATACGGGAAGCGCTGAATGTTCCATTGTCTTGTCACCCGCCGCATTCAATATACACATTCAATACGTTGATTCCGTAAAAAAACCATTATCCGGGGCGATTTGCTGGTTAGTCGACAGCGAAGGAAATACCATTTCAGATCAAAAGGTAACCGATGCAAATGGTAAGGTTCGATGGGATGAGGTCCGAGAAGATTCTTATGTGGAAATCCGGCATGCCGGAAAGTGGCTCAGAAGTCCTGTTTGTTTTCATGAAAGTGGTGGACCCGGCGAATCGTCCATAATTGTTGAGCCGGAGGAAATCGCGGTTTGAAAAATGTCCAAATGCTCAGCGTAGTAACGCCGATACTTCGGAGTGTTGTAATTCGTTCGCCCAGTCGAGGGCTGTTTTACCTTCCCTGTCTTTTCTGTTTTTATCCGCACCTTTTTCAATCATCAACTTTACCAGTTGAAGCTGTCCAGCCTTTACGGCCAGAATCAAGGCAGATTCCCCATTCTTGTTGCTGATGTTTACCGGGGACCCTTCGTAAATCAGCATTTCCGCTATCTGAAAATACTGTGGGTTCCATTGGCTTTTAAAAAGGGCGATATCCAGGGGTAAGCCATCGATTTCATCCGCAAGCAGAGGTGAAGCGCCTTTGGAGATAAGCAATTTTGCGATCGGGATATTTCCGTTATAAAGCGACCGGTTTAATCCGGTAATTTTTGTCTCTTTTTCCTGAAGATTTAAGTTGAATCCCGCTTCGATGAATATGGCGACGACGCTGAAATCATTATTGTCAATAGCTTTGAAAAAATCTTCCAGATGGAACGCGTATCCGGCATTCTCCAGCCGTTGTTTTAGCGGGGAGGTGGTGGCGCAATTAAAAAATGCAAGCAGGAGTGAGCAGGCGAGGAAACAAAATCGGTGGGCCTTCATACGATATCCCAGAACCATACTTCCTTAGAATCTTCAAAATAGCTAGGGCTTCCGCTACACATTTTATTTTTATCCCAGAGGTCAATGTGATCGCCGGATGGATAGGTCTCGTTGCCCCTATACCAGAAATCCATGAAGAAGACAAGTCCCCGGCGGGAAGCGTAATCTGTGGCGCTGACTTTTTTCTTAACTTCCACCTTTCCAAATTGCGTTTGTTCATAATTCCGTATGTGGCTGGCAAGGCTTTGCGCACGTAATATATGGTGGTCTGAGTATGGATGTTCCCAGCAATGAAGGATTTTAAACCGTTTCATGTCGACACCTCCTTTGCTCATCGCGATCCCCATTTTTATTGCGCATTGATTTGAATGCGCCGGCGTACCATCCGGTTTCCTGCAAGGATATTCCTCTCCGTCGCTGATGGATGGGTGGTTGTCCCATAACGATTTGAATGAAAAAGCCATGGTATATTTTCCTTTGCAGGTCGGCGCCGATTTCTTTAAAAATAGGAGATGGGTAGGGTCGAAACAATACCTCAGCCTGCGGCACGGCGATTGCGCATTTCCCTCGCATAAAATAGTTTCTTTTTTAAGGTTTGAGTGAATCCAGTCTAAAGGAAGGCATGACCGATGATCGACCGGGAAAAAGTGCTTCAGATCGCCAAGCTTGCCCGTCTGCGGCTTTCGGAGGATGAGATCGAGCATTTTACCGGGCAACTCGGCTCGATATTCGAATATGTGGAGCAGTTGAACGCGGTTGATACGTCGGGTGTGGAGCCGACCTGTTTCATGGAGCCGGCGCACGATCCGTTGCGGGACGATGTTGAAAAGCCCTCGCTCGCGGTCGATGAGGCCTTGAAAAACGGGCCGAGGGTGAAGAAGGGTTTTTTTGCGATTCCGAAGGTGATCGGATAAACAAAGGTACAAGTTTAAAGTTGAAAGTGTAGAGCAGGAAAAACAGCGGGCTGATCGTCGTTCTCTCCTTTTGATTTTCAACTTTGAACTTTGAACTTTCAACGCTATGGCACGGTAATGAGTAATCGAGTAATCTGCGTCATCCCCGCCCGTTACGGTTCCACCCGTCTTCCGGGCAAGCCGCTTCTGGAAATCGACGGTCTTCCTCTTGTCATGTGGGCGTACCGGAGCGCGCAGAGGGCGGAGGTGTTCGACCGCGTGCTGGTGGCTACGGATGACGGCAGGATTGCGGATGCGGTTGTCAAGCACGGGGGGGTCGCGGTGATGACTTCAGCCGGTCATGTTCGAGGAAGCGACCGGGTCTGGGAGGCCGTGCAGGCTTGCGAGTGCGGCTATGTCGTTAATCTGCAAGGAGATGAACCGGATCTTCCCGCTGGTATGCTCAAGATGTTTGTTGCCGGCGTACGGGGCCTTGATGATAATACCTTGCTCACCGTTGTCTCTCATGCTACAATTACTGCGGTGCAAGACCCGAATGTGGTAAAGGTGGTGCTCGATGCCACGGGGAAGGCCCTGTATTTTTCACGGTCGGTCATTCCCTATGATCGTGAGAAGGGTGACCGGCCTGCGGTTTTTCTGAAGCATTCGGGGATATACGGTTTTACCCGGACAGGATTGAGCCGGTACGCGTCGCTTCCCGAAGGGTCGCTTGAGCGGCGCGAAAGTCTGGAACAGTTGCGCGCTCTCGAATCCGGCATGGGGATACGGTGTCTCGTCCACGATTTCGAATCCGTGGGAATAGATACGCCTGATGACTTGGCTGCATTCCGGAAGCGCCACGAAAGGACTAACGGAAAAAACGGTACGTATGGCAACGGAGAGCAAAAGAATCCTGATCGTCGATGACGAACCGTCCATTTGCGATATTCTAGAGAAATTCCTGAAAAAAAAAGGCTATGAAGTAAGCCAGGCCAGCGACGGCAGAAAGGCGATGGCGCTTGTCGAGAACAACGCGATCGACCTGGTCGTCAGCGACATAAAGATGCCGGGCATGTCGGGGGTCGAGCTTCTGCAAAAGATCCGTGAAAAGGGGAAAACCATGCCGGTGCTTATCACGACCGGCTTTCCCACACTTGATACGGCGATTGATGCGCTCAAGCTGGGTGCGTACGATTATCTGACCAAGCCGTTTCATCTCGAGGAGATCGGCGAAAAAATCCGGCGCGCCCTGGTCCAGCGCAAGCTCGAAGAGGACAATATTCTTTTTTCCCGGCTGGTATCGCTGCACGAAGTGACCAAGATTCTGTCGTCGACGCTCGACCAGTACGATCTGAATGCGAAGTTCCTCGATTTTTCCTCCCGGCTCGCCAGGGCCGACGGCGGCGCCCTGATTTTTACCGATGCAAAGGGCAAGCTGTCGATGGCCGGAAAGGCCGGTGAGGTAAAAACGGAACTGTGGCTGAAAAAACCGTTTGTGATTGCCTCGCAGTGGGTGCTTGACCACCAGGAACCGCTGGTGATTGAAAACGGGTCAACGGAGGAGCTGCCTGAGGGGCTGCGGCCGATCCCGGCCGAGGTGCGCTCCTTTATCTCGTATCCGCTCAGAACGCCGTCCCGGGTCATCGGTACGCTGAATCTGCTGCGTTTGCAGGGCAGTGAGCCGTTTTCCAGCCTCGACATGGAGCTGATCAATGTTTTGGCGTCACAGGCGAGCATTTCCATCGAAAATGTCCGGTTGTACCACAACATCCGCGACAACTATCTCAAGACCATTCGCGCGTTTGCGCTTGCCGTTGAAGCGAAGGACGAATATACCCACGGCCATTCCGAAAACGTGATGAAATATGCCGTGATGATCGCCCGGCAGATGAACCTGCCGCACCAGGAGATCGAGCGGGTCAAATATGCGGGGTTGCTGCATGATATCGGAAAGATCGGCGTGAGCGAATATATCCTCAATAAGCCGGGGAAATTGACACCGCAGGAATTCAACGAAATCAAGAAACACCCGGAAATCGGGGCCCGGATCATCTCCGACGTGCCCTTCCTCAAGTCACTGGTGCCGCTGGTATTGCATCACCATGAGTTCTATGGCGGCGGCGGGTATCCGCACGGTATCGCGGGTGACGACATTCCTGAGGGCGCCCGAATCCTGACCGTTTCCGATGCCTATGAAGCCATGACTTCGGACCGTCCGTACCGGAAATCCCTCTCCCGTGACGTTGCCTGTTCGATTCTCGAGACCCAGCGGGGAATCCAGTTTGACCCCGCGATGGTCGATATTTTTCTGGATATCATCAGGTCCGGGGAAAAACCGTAACGTCCGATTTTCCCGCATTCAATAAAAGAGATTTCCCCTCCCATCTCCCGGAAATCATATTTTAGGGGAAGCGCCTCTTGGCGCCGGCGCTATCACCATTGGTTACTATGAAAACATCGACAAAAAGCTGCTGCGGACTTGATTTACAGAAGGAGTATCTGAGCGCGGTCCTGTACTTTGCCGACAAGCGTGCCGCGACTCCCATTATTCTCAAACCCTTCCCCCTGCCGGCCGATACGGCAGCCTCCCCCTGGAGTACGTGGGAAGGGGAGATCCGGAGCATTAAAAGCCAGCTTAAACAGTACGCATCGTCGGTCATTTGCAGCATTCCCGCTGATTACGCGGTCATCAAGGTCTGCGCTCTCGATGCCGACGAGGAAGCCGCGCGGGAGGTCATTGAATGGGAACTGGGCCAGCAGATCATCGGTTCGGTCGACGACTACCTTTTTGACTACGAAAAAAAGGCCGCGGGAGCAGCTGAGGCGGTTAAAAAATATCTGGTAGCCGCCTACCGCAAGGAGTATGTGCAGCGACTCGCCGGAATGGTGCGGAAGATCGGGGTTGAGCCGCACGTCATCGATCTGGACCTTTTCGGGTTGGTGAATGCGTTTGAAGCGAATTACCCCGAGAAGACCGCTTCCCCGGCGCTTCTGATTCATTGTGAAACCCAGATGACCAAGCTGGTGCTGACCGTGGAGGGCGCATTTATCGATTATCACTGTTTTGAGCATACCGGCGGATTCATGGACCCTGCCGCCTATGGTGCCGCTCTGGCTGCCGAGATCGACCGTTTTCTGGCCACCCCCTCCCTGGCAGGCGCGAGGGCTGAGAGCGGGACCTATTGCACCGGCTCCTTTTTAAAACAGGCGGAAAACAGGGCAACGGTACTGCAGGAGATCAATGGCGCGGAATTGCTCAACCCGTTTCGAGAAATTAAATGTCAGTTGGAAGATATCGAAGAAAGACAGTTGCTGGAGCACTCAACGCAGCTGGCCGTGGCTACCGGTTTATCGCTGCGGTGCGAAGCGTGATTGAAGGCAGCACGATCGAATGATACGAATAAACCTTATTCGAACCGGCGCGCTGAAACGGAAAACGGCATCGTTTTCCCTGTCGGCGCTGGCGAAACCGTTGCTGGCGGTTTTGATCGTGGCGGTGGTCGCTTTATCGGGTTTTGGCGTGCTGCGATGGCTGAAGAACAGGCCGGTACGCGAGACGGTTGTTGCGGTCAAGGAGCACTGGGGAAAAAAGGAAAAGGCGCCGGAACCCGCCCCTTCTGCCGGCACCCCTGCCGCGACCGGATTTGAACCCTCGACCCATGTGGCGCAGAAAATGGTCGAGGAGGTGGTGGCCGACGTGGAAACAGAGCATCGTAAGGGTGCGGCGTCGGTGCTTGACGGGCTCTCGTACCGGGAAATGTCCCGCGG
>JAFGOU010000439.1 GCA_016926315.1 Chitinispirillaceae bacterium | reverse complement strand
CGGATCGAACCCGTATGCCAGCAATCTGCCTGCGCAGGATGCAAGCGCACCTTCCGGCGCGGTGAAGTCCATATTCTCGAGCAGGGCGTGGAGAAACGATCCCGCTTTTGCGCCGTGGGGAAATGCCGCGATGTTTGAATAATCCTTGTCCGGTCCCGCGGGTGCGGAAACCGGGATTCCCGTAAAGAGGTCATGGTCCTGTTCCGGATCGCGCTCGCCGCCGCTTCCGCGCGTGATCGAGGAATAGGAGAGTATGCTGCGCGGCGCTGGAATAACAGCCTCGAAGCTGCGGCAGGAGAGCTCCCGCTCCTTCTTTTGCACGGGGACCGCGGTCTGGAGAGTGGCCCGGGGTAGAGGAGCATGTTCGATGAACGTTTCCGCGCCCGCGATCCGTTTCTGAATTTCCCGGACGCCGGAGCCGGCGGCGAGCGTTCCCATTTTTTGCATGAGGGCTTCGGTACAGGGTGTTCCCAGCGTTGAACCGAACAGGAGCCACGTCAGCCCTGAGATGTCCGAGCTTTTTCCGCTTGACCAGACGCAGTAGCAGCGTTGCCGTGCGCGCGTGAGGGCCACATATAGAAGGCGCATGTTTTCAGCCAGGGCCTCCTCCTGCGCGGCGGTGTGGAATCGTTCGATCGAGCCGCTGTCCAGGGCGAGGGTGGCGGCGTCACCGTTATCAGGATCATGGAACATGAACGGCTGTTTCCCTCTGCCCGGTCCCAGGCCGGATGAACGCCAGTTGAACGGACAGAAGACCACGGGATATTCCAGCCCTTTGCTTCTGTGGATCGTCGCGACGGTGACCGCGTCATCGTCGGTTTCGAGCCTGACCATTTCTTCATCGGGCGCCGTATCGGTCCGGGCGGTGCGCCGCTTGCCGGCAAGCCATTGCACCAGTCCGGCCATGGTGAGCTGCGCGCTCATGCTTTTTTTATGCAGGAGCTCGGACAAATGAAGCAGGTTGGTGAGCGCCCGCTCGCCGCCCGGACGGGAAACGATCCTGGCGCGCGTCTGCTGTGCGGTGATCATGGCCCGCAGAAGCGCAAGCACGCCGTGCCGGCGCCATACTTCCTGAAAGCCGCATGCGACAGCCTGCCATCTGTCCCACTCCCTGTCGTCGGAAGCGAGCCGGACGATCTCTGCGGTGTCCAGGCCGAACAGCGACGTTGAGAGTGCGGCCCTGAGCGGGGCCGGCCGCGACAGCGGAAACAGGAGAGCGGAAAGCACCACCTCCAGCTCGAATGCTTCGTAGGTGTCAAACACTGATCCGGTGACCTGCAGGGTTGACGGGATACCGGCCCGGGAGAGCGCCGCATGCGCCTGCGCGGCCTCGTCGTTGGTGCGCACGAGCACGGCGATGGAGGAGGCGCGAAGGGGCGGAGAACCGGTCGGCGGATTCGTTGAATGACAGAGCCGGTTGATCTCGTCGGCGATCGCGGCCATGATTCTGTTCAGCGCAAGCGGGAAGGGAAGCCGGCCGGTTTCCTCTTCAGACAGCGTCCACAGGACAAAGCCGGGCTGCGCGTCGGTACCGGCCTCCCGTGCCGCGGGCCGGACTTCGCGGCAGGTTATCCGGTCCGACACAAAGGGATTGGTATGCCGTGCAAAGAGGTGGTTGACTGCCCGGACGAGTCCCGGGCTGGAGCGGTAATTGGTCGGAAGCGTATACTGAAGGTCGGTGTCCCGGCACGCCCTGAAATAGGTGAAGATGTCGGCGCCTCGGAACCGGTAGATGGCCTGTTTGGGGTCGCCGATCAGAAACAGGGGCATGGCGCCGGAAAACACAGAGGAAAAAATGTCATACTGAAGCGGGTCGGTGTCCTGGAACTCATCGATAAGCGCGGCCGAATACCGGTTTCTGAGCGCATGGGCGAGCCGGCTCTGCGGGCCGGTCCTGCGGAGGCCTCTGCAGACTTTGAGAAGCAGGTCGTCAAACGCCAGAAGGTTGTGGCGCTCCTTGTCCTGTTCGAGACGGGACCGTGCCTGCCGCAGAAACGCGTATTTCAAAAAAACGGATTTCCGCTCGAACGATCCGTACACCCTGTTCAGGGACTCAAACAGGCGTTCGCATGCGTTGAAAAAAAGATGGGTGGGGACCGTGCCGTGGTTTTTCAAGCCTTCTTCAAGGGCCGCGGGGGTCCACTTGAACAGAATCTCGTGTGCGGTACTGTCCGGAAAAGCGCTCCAGGCGAAACGGTCCATTGTGTCAACCATTTTCCGCACCACGGAGCTGCTGTATATGTTTTTTTTCAGGTCGGGTGCATTGACAAGTTCCGTCACCTCTTCCCGATGGCGCCGCCACAATTTCTTGACGTCGCCGAAAAGCGCCATGGCTTCCTGTTCGAGGTCCGCGGTGTCCGGATCGGGCGGTTCCTGCGGAGCAATCCTGAACTCCTGTATGCCCTGCACGGCGCCGAACAGGTGAAGCAGCGCTTCCGGACCGTCACACCCGTTATGCGCCAGATAGGAAATAAACAGCGGTGACGCCACGTACAGGTTCTCTCTCCAGAAATCCCGCGCCACCTCCTGGACAAAGGCGCTCTGATCGGCGATTATTTCGCCGGCGAACGGGACCATGCTCTCGAACGCGAACTCCAGCAGAACGCGCCGGCAGAAGCCGTGGATGGTGTAAATGGCCGCCGCATCAAATTCATGGAGCGCCTGGGTGAGAATGAGCCGTGCCTGCGCAGGGGAGTGACGCCCGCACAGGGCGGCAAGGAAACCGTCGTCCTGGACGGCCGAAGGGTCGTCCAGAAAGAGAAGCGCGTTTTTCAGCATGGCGTAGATGCGGGACTTCAATTCGGCCGTTGCGGCTTCGGTAAAGGTGACGGTGAGGATCGACCTGACCGGACTCCTGCCGCCGCTTTCAGTGGAACGCGCCGGTTGTTCGAGGAGCAGCCTGAGATACAGCCGGGTGATGGCGGAGGTTTTTCCGGTCCCGGCACTCGCTTCAATAAGCACGCGTTTATCAAGCGGTACCCGGAGCGGGTCCAGTACCGGCCGGGGATCAACAACAGGAAAAGGACGCGCGGTCATGGCTGTTTATCCCTTTGTGCGGCGGGCATGCAGGAGCAGTGGAGACCAGAGGGCAAGCGTCGGGTCCGTGAATGACGCGTCGTGCACAAGCGCCCCCTTGAAACAGAACGAAAAGTACGGGTCTTCTTTTTCGCCCCTGGCATAGCCGCTTCCGTGCCAGAGTTCCTGTGCGCGCTCGAATGCCTGGGACGGTTGCATGTTTTTGCATACCACCTTTTCCGCGTATGCATGCGATGTTTTAGGAAAGAAACGCAATGGAACCGTGTGGCCCAGCGCATACCAGTCAAGGAGAGTGCGCAGCTCCTGCCCGGCGTTATCGAGCGGCTCCATCCGCACCATGCGGTCCCTGCACAGGAGCACGCTTGTCCGGGGCGCATCCGCGGGCGCAAACGCGTTGAGCGCAAGGTGCCGTACCCAGAGACCCATCCAATCGCCGGGGGTGATCGTTGCATACCGGAAAGCGAGGCAGCAGTGGTCGTACCTTCCTGCAATGGCGCCGGAAAAGGAGGTGCCATTGATCACCTGGTTGAAGGGGACGTCGGGAAGAGCCGCATGTCCATGGAGAAACGCCTGTATCGAACGGGCAAAAACCTGCACGCCCGGGACAAGTTCCTCAAACAGGGAATCGCCGACATTGCCCAGGGGAAGCAGACCTGCGGATTTGAAGGTCAGACCGGCCTCTTCTGCGGAACCGTTATTGAGGAGATGGCTCGCCAGCCTCTGCGCAAGCTGGTACCGGTCAAGTCCTTCGAGCAGGAACCGTTCGTGTTCCTCAAGCTGCTCATCCTGCAGTTCAAGCGAAGCGTTCAGCCGGCACTTCATGAAAAATCTTGCGGGATTTCTCAGGAA
This sequence comes from Chitinispirillaceae bacterium, assembly GCA_016926315.1. Next base: position 5,686 of record JAFGOU010000439.1, on the reverse strand, counting down.
CGCGATGAGCGAGTCCATGGAAACGGCGGGAATGACCGCGGGTTCCAGGGGTATGGCGTATCGCTGGGGTTGACCGTCACGTCCGGCACCGGACATCAATTGCCTGGCAGCGGCCTCATTGGCCCGCGAGTAGCTGAACAGCGTTTCGCTGCCGCTGAAGTAGGCGCTGTTCCAGGGCTGGAGGCGGTGGTGTATGACGACCGTGTCGCTGATGGCGGGCGGGCCGGTCCGGTCGCCGTTGACCGCCGTTGATCCGGATGATGAAGGGACATAGGCGCGCTGCAGGTACGAAAGCAGCTCCTCGACAACAATGGAAGGCACGCGTGCCTTGTTGTCACGGGGGTGCTGGCCGATGTAGCTGATGTGCAGCTTTTCGCGCGCCGACAGCATGGCTTCGAGGAAAAGATACCGGTCTTCCTTTTCCAGAGAACGGTCGCCCCTGCGCGGCCGCGCCGTGATCAGGTCCCACGACGGCGGACAGGAGGAGCGCGGAAACGCTCCGTCATTCATGCCGATGCAGCATACCACACGGAAGGGAATGGAGCGCATGGGCATCATTGAGCAAAAGGTGACGCCATTGCCGGGGAACCTCGCGCGCGATCCCGTCGTGTCTATCCCGCGTTCGACAACGTAGCGCACGGTGTCGAAATCCACCGTTCCGGTAAAAGCGCCGCCTGTTTCCGGCAGCCTGAGATCGAACAGGAGCGAGCGGACTGCCGGCAGTTCTGCGGCATTGTCGCCTGTTTCGGTGATAAAATCATCAAGGAGGGTCGCGAGCAGGTCCGACCATGCGGTCAGGGTACGGTCAACGCCCGCCTGTCCGCAGAAATCCGAGAGCCGTGAAATGAATTCCCTGAGCGTGCCGGCCAGGAGCGCGGCGGACCCTTCGCACCCGTCAAAAGGAAGCGTGTCCTTGAACCGGAGGGTGTTGCTGGAACGTATCGCATAACCGAGCAGCAGCCGGTCAAGCCCGGCCTCCCAGGTGTTGTCCGGTGTCGCCGGGAGCCCAAGCTCGGCCAGGGACGATGCGTCGATGCCCCATCTGATATTGCACTCCCGGATCCATGAGGAGAGCAGGGGCAGGTCGGACGCGTCTATTGAGAAAGAGGCGCGGATGTCCGGCAGCTCGAGCAGTGAAATGACCGTGGCGGCGCCAAACCGTGTGCGCGGCAGCGACAGCAGGGACAGCAGGGCCCGCGCGACCGCGTTTTCATTTTGCAGCGGAAGGTCCGCGATGGAATACGGGATGGCGAGGCGTTCCTGTTCCGGCGAATCAAACACCGCCCGGATGAACGGCTCATATTCGCGGATATCGGGCGTCATTACCAGGACATCGGACGGGTTGTACTCGGGGTATGCCGCAAAGAGGGCGAGCAGGCGGTCATGCAGGACCTCGATTTCCCGCAGCGGAGAGTGGCAGGAATGGATCCGCAGGGAATCGTCGCTGCCGTCGATTGAAAGAGGGGCCGGTCCTCCGGGAGCGCCGCGGTCAATCAAATGGAGGATATCGGATTGCAGGGCGTTGAGGAGCGAGCCGGAGCCGGCGTCATGCGGCGCGGCAATCTCGTGAACGTTGCCGTCATGGAGCAGCGAAAGAAAATCACGGCCGTACCGTCCAAGCGCGGCCAGGAGCGAATTGCCGCGGTCAAGATGGAGCGAGTCGGGGGCGGCAACGGTTTTTTTTCCTTTGGAGGCCGATCGTACGGTCCCGACCGCCTCGCGATCGGACACGATATCGTCCCAGAATTCAGCGCACGGGTTGAGTACAAACAGATGTACCGGAACGGCCGTGGCGACCTTTTCCAGCACCGCGGTATGGTACCGGGGAAGAGAGGAGAGACCGAACGCAACGATGCGTTCCGGGAGGCGGCCGGAGAGCCGGTCCGCCGGCAGCCGGCACAGCGTGTTCCAGATCCCGGCGCGATGCGTGCGGCCGCAGCGGTGGACGATCATGCGCCAGAACGCCGACTGCCATCCGTCGTTTGTTCCCCGTTCCCATGCAAGGACCATTTCCGGCCGGAAGATCATGTACTGGTCAAAGGTATCCGCAAGCTGCGCGGCCAGTTGAAAGCGCGTGAGAAGGCGGCCGTCAGCGCAATAGCTCCTGATGTGCGAGAACCCTTCGGTCATAGGGAGCTTGCCGGACAGAACCGAAAGGCAGTGCCAGGCGAGCAGGCTGTGTGAAAAAACCGCGTCCGGAGGTCCGGGGACAATGCCCTTGAAAAGCTCCTCGACAAAATCGTTTGGGAAAAGGAACCGGCCGTTCGCCCATATCCCGAGGCGTTTGCTGAGCTGCATGGAGAGCCATTGACGCATGCCATAATTCGGGACGATTATAGTCTCCGCAGCGAAAGGGGAGGCGGGCAGCCGGGCGACAAACGCGGCCGCCCTGTCCGCAAGGAGTTCCATGCGGTTGCTGGTATGCAGTATGAGGCCGGGTGTCATTGACTATCGGCTGAGACGGAGTGCGGGACCGTGCATCGTCGCTTCCGGTACCACGTCAATGTGCCGGAGGAGATACCGGCGAAGGTGCGCTCTTTTTAAGATCGCAGATCAGGGCCGCCAGGTCCGCGACCGTGTCGGTCTTGTCGTACTCCCGGTCAGGGACCGTGATCGCAAAGGCGCTTTCAAGATGGTTGACAAGGGCCACCTGGTCGAGCGAGTCGAGCCCGAGGTCGGTCTTGAAGCGCGTTCGCGGAGTTATGGCTTTTCCCTTGACCCGCTCAGCAACGGATTCCATGCATTCGACGATTCCCTTGAACTCCGGGGTGGCCATGAGTTCGGTTTCCATGACCGAGAGCTGTTCCAGGGAGGCGGGATTGACGGCGTTGTTTTCCTTGACGCTGCCGTACATCTCCCGTATCTCCGCCTTTTTGATTTTTCGCGTCGTGGTCCGGGGAAGCGGCTGATACACAATTATGAAATCCGTTATCCGGCGGTATGCGGGAATGTCCTTGCCCAGACGGACCAGCTCTTTTTGCACAAGCGACGCGGCCTGCGAAACGGTATGGTTTTTACGGATCTCATTTGAAGGGACGATGACGGCGGCCACGATCTCCCTGCCTTCCTGGCGAATGCCGAAGATCCCCAGCTCTTCAATCATGGGGGAGAGCGAATAGTACTCTTCGACCTCGTCGGGATACACGTTTTTTCCCGAATCAAGCACGATCACGTCTTTTTCCCTGCCGGCGAGATAGAGAAAGCCGTCGCGGTCAAGCCGGCCGAGGTCACCGGTGATGAACCATCCGTCGGCGTCAAAGACCTCGCGGGTCAGCTCATCCTGTTTATAGTATCCCTTGAAAACGCACGATCCGCGCAGAAGCACCTTTCCCATGCCGTCCTGGTTCGGCGAGGAGATCATGATTTCGTTTTCAGGCAGCACCGGACCGACCGACATGAGGCGGGGATCGTCAAAGGGACAGACGGTGATGGGACCGAAGGTCTCGGTCAGGCCGTACCCTTCGAGTATGTTGAAACCCATGTTCCTGAATCCGTACCACTGTTTTTTACCCAGCGAGGCGCCGCCGGAAATGATCACCTTGAGCTTTCCGCCGAAGGAACGGTGCACGCTGCCGAAGAGCGCCCTGCGGAAGGGGAGGCCGGATACCTTACCGAGCGTCACGGACAGCAGCGTCAGAACGCTGAAAAGGGCGCGTACAACGGGCCCTTTCTTCCCGACATTGAGCTGTATATTGTCGTAAAACGTCTCGATCATCTTCGGGACAGCCGGGAGCATGGTCACCTTTTTATCGCGCAGCGCCTCAAGAATGAGCGGGCCCTTGAGCACCGGGACAAAGACGATATCCATTCCGCCGAGGAGCGGGCCCGCCACGCTTGCCGCGAACCCGAAAACATGGTGGAGGGGCAGCACCGAAAGCACGGTGTCGTCCGGGCCCAGTTTCATGCGTGCGATGGCGTAGTTGCCGACCGCGGTGTAGTTTTTCTGGCATAACACCGCGCCCTTGGCCTTTCCGGTGGTTCCGGAGGTAAAAAGAATGGTCATGGGATCGTCCGGTTTAAACGTTCCGGCAAAGGCATCATGATCAGGATTGCCGTTACCGACGAACTCATAAAAACTCGGCTCGTCCTCCTTCCATTCCGGCGCGAGGACAATAATTTTTTCCAGAACAGGGTACAGCTCGCGCAATTTTCTGAACAGCGGAACGAACAGCGGTGAACAGAACACCAGTTTCGCTTCGGTCGTTCTGATGATGTATTCGATTTCTGCCGCGGGTATGTTCGGGTCGACCGGCACGGTGCAGGCGCCGGTCAGGAGGATCGCGTGAAAGCTTATCACCCACTCGGGCGTGTTTTCACCGATCACCGCTGCGTTCATGCCTTCAGCGAGACCGTTTTTTTTGAGTGAAGAGCACAGTTTATTCAGGTCGCGATGCAAGTCGCCATAGGTCCATGTTTTGTAGTGCCCGTCACGTTTGATGTGCAGGCAGTCGTTTCGTGCATATTCGGTGCAGCTGCGGCGGATAAGGTCAACGTACAGGTGTTTGTTCATAACAGCCAATCTGGAACCCTCTGACAAGGTTGGAACGCCGTCTGCCCTCGCTGCGGGAACAGCGGCAGTGGTACTGATTGGTAATATAAATCTTACATTCCATTAATAAAACAGTCATGCAGGGCGTACGATGCCGGCATATCATTTATCACCGAGCGGCGGCAACCGGACCGGATTTCTCAGGAGCAGCCTGACCTCGGAGCCAAACCCGGCTGAGCTGGACGTGCGGCACATCGTGTTCGTGTCCGCCGACATCTGCACGGTTTCGGATTTCGTATTCCCCGGAGGTTTTGAATTGCAGTTCGCATATGATATTTTATCTCACGGCACGGGGTTTTTTATCTATGGAAGGTTTTAATGCCCTGTTTCTGATGTGCGGATAGGGAAGGGGCGAAGGTGATCAATCCGCTTTCCAGAAAGGATTGAACAATGAAATCGCTGTGGTGGTGCGCTGTCGTTGCCGGTATTGTCATCATCTCCTTTGCGCCTCGGGCCGACGCCGAGGTGGCGGCCGGTATCATTATCGGCGAGCCGACCGGCATCAGCGTTCGTATCGACAACTTCCCGGTCCTGGGTATCGCCTGGTCGCTCAGGCATGACTGGATGTATGTGCACGGAGATTACCTGTTCATCGACCGGGTCCTTCAGGACCCTCTTCGCTGGTATCTGGGCGGCGGCCTGTTCGTCGCGGTCCATCACGATTACGTCAACTTCGGCGTCAGGGTGCCGGTCGGACTGCTCATACGGTTTCATCCCAATTTTGAGGTGTTCGGCGAGCTGGCGCCCGGAATCGCGCTCATCGAAGAGACCGATGTATATGTCGGCGGAGGCCTCGGAATACGATACGTGTTCTGATTACATAACGTGGCAGGATAACCCTGCCCCTTCTTTTCTCCGGTATCGGAATCGGTATCGCTATCGTAATCGTTCTTGTTTCACCGGGCGCAATGACCGCGTTCCCGCGTTTCAAACGTTTCAAATCAAAACAAACCCCTCTGACAACGGTATTTCAAATTTTGAAACATGATCCAATGCCCTGAAAATCGGACGGAAATTAGTATTCGCATGCCCTGATCCCCTGAAAATGGCGCTGCCAAAATTATTCGTGCTAGACGCACGCGTTCATCTTGCTCCGCCACAATTGGCAACCCTAGCTCATCGCGTGCGTTACCCGCT
>JAFGOU010000040.1 GCA_016926315.1 Chitinispirillaceae bacterium | reverse complement strand
TTCGCCCGTTACCTCTCCCACGAGCAGTTGCGGCGGGAACTCGAATCGCAACTGGTGCGGGCCAATGAGATGAAAATGCTCGGGCAGCTCACCTCGGGCGTCGCCCATGAGGTCAGGAACCCGCTCAACGGGATCATGGCGATCGTTGGAGCGCTTGTCAAAGAACTGGGCGATGCCGAACGATTTGAACCCTACCTGCACCATCTGCGCAGCCAGGTAACGAGACTCACCACGCTCATGGAAGACCTGCTCGCCCTGGGACGGCCGATCCGCGATGAGAAAAAGGTGGTACTGCCCGTTATCGCGCTGGTCCAGAACGCCCTTTTGCCATGGCAACTCGGACAAAAGCAGCGCGGAAAGGTACTTTTTACCCCTCCCGAAGCGGGAATGGGCGAAATCCTGATCAAGGCGGACGCCGCAAGCATAGAGCAGGTGCTTATCAACCTCCTGGAAAACGCCTGTCAGCATGCGGGCCTGGAAAAAGAAGTGGCGCTTTCCATCGATACCGAGGGGCCCGACGCCCTCCGCATAATGGTGCGGGACCAGGGTCCCGGCATTCCGGAGGAAATGCTATCGCGTATCTTTGAGCCCTTTTTTACCACCAGAAAAGGCGGAACCGGCCTTGGCCTCAGTATCGTACGGCATATTGTCGAAAGCCACGGCGGGAGTATTTCGGCACGGAACAATGAAGAGGGCGACGGCTCGACGTTTACGATAACCCTGCCGCTTTCAGGGAGCAAGGGTTGAACAGGAGCAGGAAAGAGCCTTTTACCCGTCAGCCGCCTCAGTGAATTCCCAGCGACGCAAGCGCTCTCTTAAGCGAGTCAGGGTCCACCGGTTTTTCGAGAAAAAGGTCTGCGCCGGCTTCAATAGCCCTTGAACGGATCGTGTCATCGCCGTATGCCGTGAGCACGATGATCCGGCACTCTTTGTGGTTTTTTTTGAAAAAGGGGACCAACGCAAGTCCCTCGAGGTCGGTACTGCTTGAAAGCCGCATGTCGATGATGGCCGCTGCATAGGAACTTTTATTGGCGAGATCCTCCGCTTCCGGTACCGTGGATGCCGTATCGACCTGCAACCAGGGCTCGCTGAGTACCTGTCGATAGCCGAAAAGGATCACCTCCTCGTCATCAACCAAAAGGATTTTCTTTTTCTCGTTGTTCATGGTCTCATCGAATCCTGTGATACAGTATAGAATTGGTGTCTCTTCCGGTCAAGACCGTTCACCGGTTTGCGCGCCAGCGGCATCCCGGTCCTGCTGCCGGCGGTCGATTGTTTTCATTGCCGCGCAGGTGAGCCCGATGATGCTGCCGGCGGCGTCACGCAGCGGTTCCACGATCAATTCATACCGGTACGGCCTTCCGGCAACAGAGGTCACGACCTCCTGCCGGGTCCCATTTCCGCTTGTCAGGACCTCCTGTTTTATGGCCGTCAACCCTGCGGCATCCTCCGGCGGCAACACTTCGGCGTCGGTCCTGCCCACCACCTGCAGGGTGGAAAACATCGCATCGGGATCATGTATCCAGGTGTAGCGCAACTCCCGGTCATGGTTAAAAACCGCGATGGCGGAGGCCTGGAGCGCCATCCGCATGCGTGCTTCATTTATCAGAAGCTCCTCCTGCACCCGTTTGGTAATGGTAATATCCACAAAGGTGATCACCGCGCCTTCGATCACATTGTCAAGGGTGCGATAGGGCAGGATGCGCATCGTGTACCACGCATTCTCCCGTGTCCGCACTTCGACCTCCCTGGGAACCAGCGTTTCCAGCACCGCCTGCAGGTCGGCCACCAGGGCGTCGTATCCCGCAAGATTGGAGACGATGTGCCCCACCGGCCGCCCGATGTCGGACTGGATCAGGTTGATGATCCGGGTGACGGCCGGGGTAAAGCGCACAATGCGCAACGCGTGGTCCACAAACACCGTGCCGATGCCCGTGCCGGCAAGCTGGTTGTTCATGTCGTTATTGGCCCGCGACAGGTCCGTAACCTTGGTTTGAAGCTCGGCGTTGACCGTGGTCAGCTCTTCGTTGACCGATTGCAACTCCTCCTTGGATGTTTCGAGTTCCTCGTTGGCTGATTGCAGCTCCTCATTGACCGACTGCATCTCCTCATTGGAGGATTTCAACTCCTCGTTGGTGGTTTCAAGCTGCTCATTGGCGGTCTGGAGGTACTCTTTCTTGGCCTGTAGTTCCTGCCTGAGCGCCTCAATCCTGGCGTCTGCGGAAAGGTTGTCGGACCCGTCTCCATCCGCCGATGAAGCAATAGCCCGTTTGCCTTTCAGCCGTGTTCCCTTGCCTGACGCAGCGCCAACCGCCTTCAAGGGGACTTTCGCCGGATCAGGGGCCGCAGCCTCTTCCAGTATGACCAGATAGAGCGAATCCTGGCTCCCGGGTTCGGCAGGCGCCCTGCCTTCTACCGATGCGGGGCGGGTAACTACCGGCCGGATGGTCAGGTTTACCGTGGTAAAACCGCCGTTGGATTTGACACGCAGACCCGGCCGGTGTACGACGGCTCTGGACACGTCCGCTTTTTGCAGGGTAGCGGCCAGCTCGTGCCGCAACCCCTCGCGCGCCATCTTCAGTATGTTGCTCACGCCGGCCTCTCCCGGTGCCGGTTCCAGGTACGGACCGGTGCGGCCGTGGAGGTAGAGAATATCGCCCCGGTCGGAAACGAGGGCGCCGGCAAGGGCGATTTGCTGTAAAAGCGCCTTTTCGGTCAACTCGCGTAACGGCAATTTTGCGGGAAACGCCGTTTTTACCGCGACCGGCAGGTGTTCTTTAATTGCGGTCATGGGCGGCAGAAACCGCCCCAGGGCCTCGGGCCGGGCGCCGGGATATGTCTCTTTGCGCTGGTACAACTTTGCTTTGCGGTCCAGCACCGTGAAAAGGCCGGTATGTTCGCCCACGGTCTCCGAGGTGCCAAGAAAAAGCATGCCACCGGGGTTCAATGCGTAATGGAACAGCGGCAGGATCTTCTTCTGCAGGTCGGCTCCCATATATATAAGAAGGTTACGGCAACTGATGAGGTCGATCCGCGAAAAAGGGGGGTCCTTGATCAGGTCCTGCTCTGAAAAGACCAGCATATCACGGACGCTTTTATGGACACGGTAGGATCCGTTGCCCGGCTCGGCCACAAAAAAACGGGCGAGCCGCTCGGGCGAAATATCGGCCACACTACTGGCCGGATAGAGACCGGCGCGGGCCGTAGCGATTGCCCGGCTGTCGATATCGGTGGCAAACAGCTGCACCTTGAAGCTCTGCTTCATCGCCTCCTGCCGCTCCTGCAGGAGCATGGCAATGGAATAAGCCTCCTCGCCGGTGGAACATCCCGGCGACCATATGCGGATCACCTGGTTTACGGAGGAACGTTCAAACAGTTTCGGGACGATCACCTCCGCAAACGCCGTGAACGCCTCCGGATCGCGGAAAAAACCGGTCACGCCGATGAGCAGGTCGCGAAAGAGCGCCTCTGCCTCGCCCGGCGTCTGTTGCAGATACTTGACATACCGGTCCATCGTTTCGTTTTGCTGCACCGCCATCCGACGCTCGATGCGGCGGTGGATGGTACCCGGTTTATAGCGGGAAAAATCGTGCCCCGACTGAGCGCGCAGCAGAATAAATATTTTTTTGAGCGCGTTCTCGGCCGCCGGCTCCGGAATACCGGCGGTTCGAAAGGGCTTGTCGAAAACATGGGTTGCATAGGCTATCAGCAAGGCGGCCATTTCCGCTGGCGGCACCTCGTAGTCCACCAGACCGGTGGCAATGGCGCTGCGGGGCATGCCATCGTGCTCCGTGGATGCCGGATTCTGGACCATGACCATGCCGCCCTCACCCTTGATGGCCCGTATCCCCAGCGTGCCGTCGCTCCCGGTGCCCGAAAGCACGATCCCGATGGCGGCTTCGCGCTGGTCCTGGGCCAGAGAGCGGAAAAAAAAGTCGATGGGCAGCCGTTGACCGCGGGGTGCGGAGGGTTCCATCAGTTGGAGCGCACCATTGAGAAATGCCATGTCACGGTTGGGCGGTATGATATAAGCGCAATTGGGTAGCACCTTCATTCCGTCTTCGACCTCAAAGACCTGCATGCGGGTGTAACGCCTGATGAGTTCGGTGAGAATGCTTTTATGGTCCGGTGCCAGGTGCTGCACCAGGACAAAGGCCATGCCGGGGTCGGTGTCAACGGGCATGCCTGAAAAAAAGGCCTCAAAGGCTGCCAGTCCCCCGGCTGATGCGCCGATACCCACAACCGGGAATCCCGGCGGCGAGGAAAGTTTAGATTCACCGTCGATCGAGGGCTGTTTGGTAACCGTCGGACCTTCCGTGAGTTCGGGCTGGCTTTTCTTTGTTACCACCTGTTGCCGCTTGCGGGCCGACCGTTTATTTTTTTTCTGCATTCTTTCCCGCATTCTAATTGCAAAGGTTTTTTTTGCCGGAACAGGGATTGGGCAGGTTTTCTTGCACCGGTTCACCTCTGTAAATAGTTATTGCCGTCGAACATTCGGCCGACTTTAATAACCACGCAATAACCCTGCCATTTTATTAATCGCTAAAGCCGTCTATCGGCAATACCATCTCACCGCCCACACTATTCCCCGCGGAAAAGCAGGCCTGTTTCGCAGAAACGGAGTTCCGTTTCTGAAAATGAGAATGACGCGGCGCTCTTTCTTGTTTTCTGCCCTCTCTGACTATATTAATGAGACAGATTTTTGTACCGAGTTAAAGTAACCATGCAGGGCGATTATAGGACACACCTTATGAAAG
>JAFGOU010000438.1 GCA_016926315.1 Chitinispirillaceae bacterium | reverse complement strand
GTCGTCGTATGGGTGCCCCGGCCCGTGGCGCCCGATACGTTGCCGATCCTGAAGTCCCGGTCGGGGAAAAGCCTCGACAGGAGCGCACTCTTGCCCACTCCCGAAAGTCCGGCGAATGCCGATACTTTTTCCTTGCATTGATGGTGCAGATCCGCGAGCCCGGTATCCCTTTTAACCGAGGTTTCGAGCACGCGGTAGCCGATGCCGCGGTAGGCCCCGATGATGGAGCATGAAAATGGCCGTTCGTCAGGCCCGATAAGGTCGATTTTATTGAAAACAAGCACGGCACTCAGGCCGTAAGCGGCGATGCACACCAATAGCCGGTCCAGGGCTTCCAGGTCGAGAGACGGCTCCTTGCAGGTACAAATGACCAGGATCTGGTCGATATTGGCGAGCGGTGGACGGTTGAGAAAAGTGGCACGTTCGTGCACCTTGGTGATAAGTCCCTCATTGGAATCGTCGGCGGTGATTTCAACATCAACGCAGTCACCGGTGCAGATGCGCTTCCGGTTTTTTTTCAAGGTGCCCTTGAGCGCCGCGCGGACGTTGCCCCGTGACGTGTTCACGACATAATAGTTCTTCTGTTCCTGGATGACTCTTCCGGTGAGGAGCATATGATTGAGGAATAAAATAATCTCCGGCGTCGTCCTGGTGTCTTCGTGGCGAGCTGTTACCGCGAATCAGGAAACCATGTCTCGGTATTGTCGTTGAGTTTGATCAGCGAATCGATCAGTTCATTCAAATGCGGCTCCGGCACACCGGTTGAACCCTTCAGAGGTACAAGGGAATCCTTTCCGTTTTCTGCGGTTTCGACAATCACGCCCTGGTTGAGCAGGATTTTATAAATCATTTCGGAGCGCCTGACCACCAACCGCTGCCCGGAAGTCGGGTTATACCTGATGGGGTTAGGCAGGACCGCGGCAAGGGTTGCCGCCTGCCGGGCGGTAAGGTCTGAGGCAGAGGTCCGGTAGTAGTACCGGGATGCAGCTTCGATGCCGAAAATGCTGTCACCCCATTCAATGAGGTTCAGATAGAGTTCGAGAATGCGGCGCTTGGTCAGGGCTTTTTCGATCCTCCAGGTGAGGATCGCCTCTTTGATTTTCCTCACAGGGTTTTTCGATGGGTTGAGATACAGGTTCTTGGCAAGTTGCTGAGTAATGGTGCTGGCGCCGAGGGTAAAGGTACGTGTCTTGATGTTTCTTTCAACGGCATTGTGGATCGCGTCGAAATCAAACCCTTTGTGGCGCCAGAATTTCGCGTCTTCTGAAATGACCACTGCTTTGATCATGACAGGGGAGATCCGGTGGTAAGGTATCCAGTACCGCGTGATCCGTTTTTTTCTCCCGGCCTCTTCCCACTGGTCCTTCCTGTATTCCATGAACGCGGTTATTTGCGGATTTTTCCTGGAGAGAGCGGCAACGTCGGGAACGATGAAAAACGAGCCGAGATAGAGCAGGAACAGGGCTGAAAGCACGCCGATGGTGGTGAAAATCCGGTGGTTTCTTTTTTTGTTTTTTTTTCTGGCCATCGGATTCCCCGGGCAAGAAAATACGTTCTCCGCCGGGAATAGCGGCAGGGAAGCTGCGGCTGAGCGTATCGAATCTTCTCTCGACCGTACCGGAGTATGCGGGACCAGTACAGTCACTACACCGTCGCATATATGCAACCTGCAGATCGGTATTTGCGTAATTGCAACGAACAGGTAAAGAACGATAGCATCGAATTGTATCCATAAGGCTATGATAAATAAACAATAGCAAGGAATCGATCATTTCGGCACGTCTGTTGATATAGGTAGTTATTTCCCTGTCACGAAAGGCGGTTATCATGACAAAGCACATCGCCATTGTTGGAATCCCCGGAAGCGGAAAAAGTGCGGTAGTGGATAATCTCGCCGCGGTTCTTGCCGCTGAATTTGAGGTAACTGTTTGCTCTGCCGGCAGTGGTGTTACCATGGTAAACAACGATCAGGACCTCTCTGTTCCGGGTTTTCGTCCCGACGCTCTGCCCTGGAAGTTCCGTTTTTCCCGATGGTGTGTGCAGAGGTCGTTGCGATATGGTCATGACCGGCGATGGTTTCCCTTATTCCGGTTGCTGTCCCTCACTTTTCAGGACATAGCCTCGCGGGAGATCGCGGATAAAACCGCTATCGACCTTTTGGTCAGTGAAGACCATCCGGTCATATCTTTCTGCGCCGGTTTTTACCGTCAGAAGCATGAGCATACAATGCCGGTTGGCGGGCATACGAACATTTCGATGCGCGAGATCATTTCGCATGCGTTTTATTATCTGCTGGTAGGAGGTAAGTGCATGCCGCACGTGCAGGAACATTTTCCACACATCGACCTGATGCACGGTATCTGCTCGTTTATCAAGCGATTCTGGCGGTATACGCCGCGCCTGCCTGATCTGGTTTTTTTCCTCGACCGGTCTCCTGCTCTTGCGTTACCGTGCCTTGAATCCGAAGGGAGAGCGGGTGCGATGCGCGACACGGCCGGAACACTGGCGCGGGAACGGGAATACTACCTGACCGCACTCAAGGTTTTTCAGGAGTATCGCGGCGGTCCGGGATCGGTTCACAGCATTCATGTCGATGAACTGTCGATTGACCGCATCGTACAGACCATCGTCACGATCCTTAAAGAGCATGAGATAACCGGGGACGCGGACATGGTGAAATCGAAGAGTCACGGGACAAACGCAAAACGGCGTCGATCGTCACCGAATGTCCGGATTTCGGGCCTCCGTTTATTTTGTAGGTATCTGATCGGCAAATGGTCGAGAGGTTCATGGCGTGAGCCGCTGTTTTTCTTTTCCCGCAGCGGTCGCCGGTTTCTTGACCAGGGATACACACCTCCGGTCATACGGGGAATCTACGACCACGATGCCGAGCCCAAGGGCATGATGGAGCGGGTATTTCACCACTATCCCCTGCATCGGGCAATGGCAGACCGGTTGCGGATCGTAACCGGAGCAATGGAAAAAATCATACGGCGCAAGCTCACGGAGTATGGCGAGGTCACGGTATTTTCCGGCCCGGGCGGTTTTGCCTATGAGGTCTTCAGGCCGCTTGAAGCGATTGCCGCAGATGCGGCTTCATTCATGGGAAGAATAAAGCTGTTCATAGCCGACCCCGATCCTTCCGGTACCATTGAACCTGAACTCACTGCTCGTGCGCGGCGTCTGGGCGTAACATTTTCTTTTATCAAAGGGAATATCTGGTCCGCGTCGGTGCGGACTTTTATCCAGCGTCATGGTCCGTTTGATATCGTCCTTTTCACCGGAAGCGCGCACTGGCTGCCGAAAAGGCACCTTCTTGCACACCTGCGCTGGATACGCCGTTATATGGAGTGGGACAGCCTTCTGGTGACCGATTGTTTTACCCCCGATGCCTATTCGCTCGCCGTCTTCTGCGACGGCTACAAAACACACTATTATTCGCCGGCGCTCTATGGCACCATTCTGAATTATTGCGGGTTTGACGGCGACCGGGCGGTTGTAGACTCGGGGAGGGACGCGATCAACCATGTGGTGATCACCTGCCCGCGATACTCCCTGGAGCGGACGATGCTGCCTGCTACGAATCAATATGCATAAAACCGTCTGGTTGACTTGTACTCACCCGCCTCGAAATCCAGCAGGTAATATCCGGTCGAAAGCGGCAGGGAGCGCAGGGTCAGACGGTGGTACTCCGGTTGCTGCACCTGTTTGAACAGCGTTTTGACCAGTTGACCGTTAATAGAATACAGCCGTATGGCGACCGGTGAAGCCCTGGGGAGATTATACCTGACAACAAAGGGCGTTCCCGATTTATAGCTTTTATCGCAATCAAGGGAGAACCTTTCCGGCGGCACGAAAATAACAGGAATATCAACAATAAAACTTCCTTTTTGGCTCCATTCCGCCCACCCTGTGAAATACCGGGCCTTGACCCGCCACCAGAACACCGTCTTGTTTTTCGTACATCTAAACATCCAGGCCGTACCGGAAATTGCAGAATCGGCAAGAAATATCCTGGTCATAAGAGAATCCAGCGCTATTTCCAGGTAATAGCAGCCAGCTTCGGGAGATGCCGTGGTCCAGGACAGCTCTACGCTGTCCGCAGAGACGGTCGTCGCGTTTTTTGGGCTGGTCAGCAGAACGACCGGAGGCATGGTGGACACCGTGGTAAACCGCCGTGTGTCTGACCAGGCGCTTGAGCCTCCGCTGTTCCGGGCGCGGGTACGCCAGTAATAGGTCGTGTTCAGATCAAGCGGACCCACGTTTTTTGAGTTCCAGCCTAGCAGAGAGTCGTCTATGATCAAATGGTCGAATGACGGCGTGGTGGAAAGCTGGAGGTGGTAATGAACGGTGCGGGGAACCTGGTTCCAGAGAAGCGAAAGGTCGATTTGCTGAAAGCGGGCGTCATCCACCGGGCTCAGAAGAACAGGAATAGCCGGTGGGCGCACGGGAACGATCGATACGCCTTCGCAATAGGGCGTGGAAAAATCGAGAAACTCGCCGATGGTGGGGGCGATGTCGATCAGCGTCCGGCGGACCGTGTCAACCACGCCGGCGCGGGTGTCGG
>JAFGOU010000437.1 GCA_016926315.1 Chitinispirillaceae bacterium | reverse complement strand
GCCTTCGTCGCCCCAGGTGAGCACCCGGAGGTCGCGATGCAGGATCTGCTCTCCCGAGTCGCCGTAGTAACGGATGCGGCCAAAGGTGTTGAAACCGTCGCGAACGATGCGGTCATGATGAAATGCAACGTCCCAGGTATGCAGATGCTTGTCGACCTGCGGTATACCAAGAAGCCCGGCCTTAACCGGAACCAGGAGTTCCGGCTGCGAATGAACACAGAACCCAACAATGGGATGGCCGCCTATCGCCTTCCAGGCAACGCTGCGTGTGGTGCGTATGGTACGGCGGTAGCACACCTCCACGTACGGGTAGATGTGGCGGGTATCAACGCCATTCTCGGTCTGGGCCGCCGTTAGCATCGGATGCTCGACGCTGAAAGGCAACGTCGCGAGAAGCGCCAGTTCAAGCCCCACATTGCTCTGAAACAAGAGTTCCCAGCCGTCGCAGCGCTGGCCAAGCCCGAAAACCCATGGTCCCTCGCTTTTATCACCGGCGAGCAGGCTGGTATCCATCCAGTTGAGCAGGCGTGACGTCAGCATCCGGGCGCGGGCGTTGTTGTTCCAGAGTCCCCAGGCAAACGCGAGCGGCCGGGGGATGAAAAATGGAAAATCGTGGCTTCCCGGTGCATAGATCATTCCGGTCGGCAGGCCAAAGCGAAGGAGCAGGTCAAAGGTGCGCTGATTGTTTCTGCGCAGCATATACGCTGGTGGCGTCCGTCCGTGCAGAGAAAACGCGGCCATTGCCAGCACGACCCAGGCGCCGTAAGCAAGAACCTCGGGATTGAAAAAGCCATGGTTCTCCGCGGTCATGTCGGGAAAAAGGTTCTGTGTGGTAACGACGCGGGCCAGGGAATCATCGAGAAACGCGGAATGATCGGCGCGATCGTGAATGGTCGACGCGCAGTTTACTGACCAGAGTGTAAGCGCCCGTTCCCATGCCGCGGCATGGGGGTGATCGGGCCAGAGGTTCGCCGCCCAGGCGAGTACCATGGCATCCTGTGCGTTCTCCTCAAGCTTGGTATCAATCGCGCAACCGCTCGGCGGTGCCAGATCGATAAACCGGTCGGCCTCAAAAGTCACCACGTCGCGAACCGCTGCCTGGTCAGTTTCGTCAAGGATTGACCTGCAGAACCAGGAGGCAACGCCGAGAAGCGAAGCCCAGAGGGCCGACCGCCAATTTTCTCCCCAGCGACGGCGCTCAAGAAAGGTCGGCACGTCAAGGGTGCCGGTCAGGTGCGTAGAGCACGCCCAGCGGATACCCTTGCGCAACCGCGTCGAGAGATCCTCGGCCGGAATGATCGCGCCGATCAGGTCGGCCTTGCCAAGATGAAGATAGCTGCCGAGGATACAGAGGACGGCGACATGCGGCCTGACAACGTATTCGATGACCGGAGAGGAGGAGCCTACCGAGCGCATATTGAAACTCACGGGATCCATGGCGCCGAAAAGGCCGCAGGACTCGTCGATATCGTGCCATGATTTCAGGTAATACGGAACACTTCGCGAGAGAAGGCGAAGAATTTTCAGCGGTTCAATGGTGTCGGTAAAATTGAGCATCGTCAATGACCCTGGTCAGCGAACGGATCTCTCCATGGTATAAATGGTGATGGTATTTTCCGGAGCCGCGTCCCTGCATTTTTTGGCGAATTCGCGCGCGGTATTTGAGTCGTACAGGACCACGAAAGAATCGCCGAAAAACCAGGGGAGCCGGTCCCCTTTGAGCCATGCTTCATTCCTGGCCGCGCACTCGCGGAGAAAACCCGATTCATCACCCGAGTACCCAATGCCGATGTAGGCCATTACGACACCCCCTGAATGAAAAAACGCCCATAGCACCTACCGGGTTTTCAAGCGTTCGCTTGAAAACCCAGCGCGCCGATGGCGCGATACTATGGAACGATGGTGGTATCGGGCGTTTTTTCCTGCTGATCGATACCCTTATGTCAGAAAAAACGCCCATAGCACCTCTACGGAAATTACTATTTCGAAGAGAAAAGGGAAAGGGACGTTTCACGGTCAATGCCGGACACGTTTCTGGGAAGCGGCGCGGCGGCGGGAGAACGCGCCATCCTCGAATGCACGTTCAGTACCGAATATCGGTATTGTTTTTTCAAACCCAACCCGGTCGATCTGCTGTTCGATGTCCGGCGACGGATCGAGGAATGCCACGAACCGCTCCCGCTCCTTCATGGTTTCGCATAAATCAATTAATTGACGCGCACCGGTATCATCCATCGCGGTAACGTCGGTCAAACGGATAGCGATCGCTTTCCATGCCGATTCGCGCACTTTTTGGAGCTCCGATTCGAGCGTGTCGGCGTGATCCTTCGTCACACATCCGACCAGCTGTAAAATCGCATACCGGGTCTTGGCGAGAAAATACACATCGAGAAACGAAGCGATAACGGCCTTTTTCAGATCTTTAATGGCCAACGGTTCAAAGAGGACACCCGCTCCCTGGTTCTTTTTAAGGCGTGCGGTCACATTGAGCACGGTGCGCAAAGGAAGGTGCAAAGCGGCGGCAATAAGACGCGGGTCGGTATCGCGTATCATCAGGCGATACACCCGATGATACATGTCTTCGGAGACGGCGTGCTGGTGGTGCTTCATATCCTGAATCCGGGCTCCCGATAATACTGACCGGCGCGCGACACCGCCCCGGACCATAAAAGTATATCATCGCGCTCGTTTTTCTGCAAAGGATGCTGTCTCTGTTTCTTGTGTCACGCAAAACACCGGATGTATTTTTAATCGCCGACAAAATACTCCGGGGCTGTAGCTCAGCTGGGAGAGCGCGACGTTCGCAATGTCGAGGCCAGGGGTTCGATCCCCCTCAGCTCCATTTTCAATCGTTTTCTTTTTATCATGGCACCGGTCAGGGCGGAGGAGGTGCTTTTTTTATTTTTACCCGTCCTGCAGCTTTAACGCGCGGATAACGGCAGCATCGCCAGACAATATTGTCCCGTCTCTCTCGAATTTACTGTATCAAATAACCACCCTCAGGATTAACTTGCCGATGCAAAAAAAACTGTTGCTCACCGCCCTCGCTCTCATGACTGCGGCTACGACATCCTTTACCTTTGAACGGTTCTCCAACTACACCTCCACCCTGACCGTAAACGATTTCGCCTTCCGTAATGACACGGTCTGGGCCGCCACCTCGGGAGGCTTGCTGCTGTACAAGCGCGGCACGGGCAGCGTTACCATTTATTCCAATCCCACCTTCTTTCCCGACCCGGCGCTGAAAGGTGTCTGTCTCGATACAAAAAACGGCCTCTGGATCGGCTCGCAGAACGGGTACCTGACCTATCGGTCACCGAACGGCGCCATGAAAACATATGCCAACTACGCCATGGCAGGATGGGGAATCACCGACCTTGCCGTTTACGACAGGTTCCTGATCGTCGCTTCCGATAAGGGGTGCAGTGTATTTGACACCGAGAAAAAAATTGCGGTAAAGAACGCCACCGGTCTCGGTGTTTTTTTCCAGAGCCCGCAGGTGAATGCTTCGGTGATCTACGGAAAAGCCAATGATACGTTTCTCGTTCTCGGCGGTGAAAAGGGTGTGGCGCGGCTCCCGGTAACGAACAAAAACCTCGAAAAGGCAAATTTCTACGATCCCGGCATCTGGAGCATTGACACCGCGTCGGGCGTTCCGGTAAGGGCGTTCGCCCGGAAAAACGATTCCCTCCTTTCCTTTTCCACCCCGACCGCGATGGTAAACGGGCAGGTTATATCCAGCGCCGTGAAACCTGGAACACGTGAAACGGATCCTGACACTGGTATTCTTCTGGTAGACTCGGTTCGGAAACTCGATCTGTCAAGCGTCATCAGGTGCCTGGCGGAATCTCCCTCCGGTGAGTGTTTCATCGGAACCACCTATAACCATTTCTATGTCTGGAACGGAATTGAAGCGGTCCATGTTCCTCTGGGTGGACCGACGTTCACCATGGTATACCGCGTGCATTACGATCGGGAAGGCATGTTGTGGGCGGGCCAGCAGATATCGTCATCGGTTCCGCAGTCGCGGGGGTTCAGTTCATACAGCAACGGAAAATGGCGCTTGTATACCCCGGCGGAGTATCCACAAATGGGAAGCTATATCAGCGATGGGCCCATATTAGGGGTAACCGAAGATCGTTTCGGCAGGATTTGGTTCGCCACCCACGGCGGTCAGGCAAAGCGCTATAACCGGGTGGACGGTTCATGGCAGAAGTACTGTATCGGCGCTCAGGATTTTGGAAAAGGGGAATTTTTTCCTTCCACCTACTGCCACGCACCGGATTGGGCAAAAATCAATTCAATCGCACAGGATTCCTCGGGATTTCTCTGGTTTGCCAGTTGGCAGAACCGGTTGGGGTGGTTGCTGGCCTATGATCCGGCCTATGATCCGGCTCCGACGGCAGCAGACCACGAGAGCAGGCATTATCGTTATTTTTATCCTGAAAGCGACCCTTACTATTTTAGTGATATGGGATTTATCTCTGTTGACGCCGCGAACAATATCATTGTTGCCGATGGCAATGAAGGTATCGGCAGGATTCTTGTTCTCCGTCACAACGGCAATCCCTTGAGAGACGGACTCCGGATCAATACCGATTTCAGCGACCAGAACAGGGGCATTACCTACGACATGGCGGCCACGAACGACACCCTTACCTATATCGCGACCACGAGCGGTTTTTATACCTACAGCGCGCCCGGGAACACCCTTCGGAAAGGCCTGTGCGTGCGGTCATGGATCGAGGACAACCCGATTCTGACCACTATCGATACCGCGCTTTCCGACATCAGGGCTGTTGAAGTGGAAGACCGCCGGTTTCTCTGGCTGGGCACGGCCAACAAGGGCCTGATACGCTACGACCTATTTAACAACACGTCAACGGTCATCGACCAGTCGTCCGGGCTTCTCTCGAATACCATAAACGACCTCTCCATCGACCGAAAAAACGGATCTCTCTGGATAGCGACCAACCGCGGTGTTTCCCGGTATTCGATGGGGTACGCCGTGAGCGGCAATACAACCGCCAGCGCCCAGGTATATCCTAACCCCTGGTCAAAACGGCGCCATCGTGAAATTGTATTTGAAAAACTGCCGGTTAAGAGCACGGTACAGGTGTATTCGGTAAGCGGTACCCTGATCGCCACCCTGATTCCGGTCGATTCAGGCACCCGCGGTTCGGTATGCGTGTGGAAACCGTCGACCAGAACCGTTCCAGGCATGTATCTTTACACCATCAGGTCGGAAAGCTCAACTACCCGGGGAAAACTTATCATCACCCCCTGAACCGTTTGAAAACTTCCATTGCGCCGAAGCAGCAGATCCATTGCATACGGTCGGCACGGCCGAAGGAGAGGTATGACATCCGGCGTTCCGGTAGGCATCGTCACTTGTCGAACCGCTACAACTCGGGAGTGGGAGGCGGCCGCCAGAGCGCACGAATGTGCCACTTTTTTTCAAACTCCCTCATGGGCCGCGGCATTTTCCTCATCGCGAAAAGGCCGCATGACGCCTGCGGCCCAAACAGTGGAATTCAGCGACCATACTTCGGCAATACTCCCCCTGACCGTTTCATCGTTTTCTGGAGGCATACTTAAGGCATTCTGGTCGATGCCAGCCGGCACCTATGGCGGCTGGCTTTCCGCCGATCCCCTGGGCAGTGACCATGCCTGGGCACTCTGGGAATACCTCCGTTCGTTTCACGATCTTGCCTGGTGCGAAAACCCCTTTGACCCCGTGCTCTCAGCCATTGATCTTCCGGATACGACGGAAGACTTCACGCAGACCATCGACCTCTCCGGCGGGTATGAATCCGCCAGAAGTCTCACCGACTACTCCCATCGCCGTGCCGTAAGGCGCGCTGTTGAAAACGGCGTTATCATACGGGAAGCATCGAATTTCGAGCAGTGGATATGCTATTTTTCACTCTATAAGCAGTCTCGCGTCCGGTGGCAGAAAAAAGGCCTGCTGCGCAGCAGGGGTTACACGATTGACTTGTTCAAAAGTTTGTTCGCCGTGCCGGCCCATAACAGGAGACTCTGGTTGGCGTACCTTGGCGATACGCCGATTGCCGGTACGCTCTGTTTTTTCTGGAACCGCCATGCCGTGTCATGGTCAACCGCGGGTAACGCCGCCTTTTTTAAACGATACCGGCCCAACGACCTGCTCTATGACCATGCAATCCGGTATTCGGCAGAATCCGGTTTCCGCTGGTTCGATTGTAATCCAAGCGGAGGGCTTGAAGGCGTGATTGATTTCAAGGAACATGTCGGCGCGCGGAAATTGCGCTGCCGTTTTTTCAATAAGCGTTCAGCAATCAGGCGGTGCGCTGATTTCGCAAGGAGCATTCTCCACTGATGCGGCTGCTTTCCGGGTACTATCGTTCGCTTTTGCTGCCGGCGTTCGCGCTCATCGGCATCTCATGCGCTCCCCTGACCGTGGATACGCTCTGTCGCGTGACCGTCTCGATTCAGGGCCGCGGGTCGGTCTACGGAATACAGCGCGATACGCTTCTGCACCGGGGCGACACGCTTCACCTCGCGGCATACCCCGATCCGGGAATGGTTTTTTTCGGCTGGCGATACGGCACGTTTTCCAGCG
>JAFGOU010000436.1 GCA_016926315.1 Chitinispirillaceae bacterium | reverse complement strand
TGATCCCGACAAGAGAGAGAAGCCCCAGCACGGCAAGCAGCGGCAGCAGAAGCCGGATGGAGGAGAGGAATTGAAAGACGTTCGGTTTCATCGGGAACCTTGCCGGTTCAGGTCATCCGTACCTTGATCCCTTTATCATGCAGATACTTCTTGATCTCCCCAACGGTATACTCGCCGTAATGCAGGACCGACGCCACGAGCGCGGCGTCGGCTTTGCCTTTGGTGAGCACGTCGTACAGGTGTTCCGGTTTTCCGCCGCCGCCCGAGGCGATCACCGGGATGCGCACCGCTTCCGCGATCATTGCGGTAAGCGTGAGTTCATACCCCTCTTTTGTCCCGTCGGCGTCGATCGAATTGATGACCAGTTCGCCTGCCCCGAGCTCTTCGCCGCGCCGGGCCCAGTCAAGCGCATCCATACCGGTGCGCGTCCTGCCGCCGTGGGTCACGATTTCATATCCCGACGGCGTGGCAGGGGAGACCACGGCGCGCAGAACGTCCATGGAGAGCACGACCGCCTGGCTGCCCAGCGCCGCGGCCGCTTCGGTGATCAGCCGCGGGTTCGCCACCGCCGCGGTATTCACGTTGACTTTTTCTGCCCCGGCGAGCCGTACGGCCATGCAGTCGTCAACCGAACGCAGCCCGCCGCCCACGGAAAACGGAATGAACACCTGCGAGGCGACCCTGCTCACCACGTCGATCATGATGTTGCGCCGGTCGCTCGAGGCGGTGATGTCGTAGAATACCAGTTCGTCAAGTCCCGCCTCGTAATATTTTTTTGCGGCCGCGACCGGGTCGCCGATGTCCTTCGTGTTCACGAATCTGACGCTCTTGGCCAGGTTGCCGTCGCGCACGTCGAGGCAGGCGATGATCCGTTTACTCAGCATGGCGCACCGTCCCATCGGGCAAAGTTCGTAAGAATGGAGAGGCCGGCGGGTCCGCTCTTCTCCGGGTGGAACTGGGTGCCGATCAGGTTTTTGTTCCCGATGATCGCGGCAAATTCGAGTTCGTAGTCGCAGGTGGCGATCACCGCGTCGTTTTTCGCCGGGGCCGGATAGTAGGAGTGCACGAAATAGAACTCGTCACTTGCGCCCACGTCGCGCAGCACCGGATGGCTTCGCAGCAGCCTGACCGAGTCCCACCCCATGTGCGGCACCTTGAGCCCGGGGTCAACAAGCGCGAACCGTGGTACGGTTCCTTCGATCAGCCCCAGGCAGGGGGTGTCCCCCTCCTCGGAGCGTGAGAGGATGATCTGGGTGCCGAGGCAGATGCCGAGTATCGGCGTGCCTGCATCGAACGCTTTCTTGAGCGCGAGGTCGAGGCCGCGTTCCCGCAGGGTGTTCATGGCCGCGGTGGCATGGCCCACGCCCGGGAAAATGATCCGCTGCGCCGCCGCAACCTCCGCAGGGTCGGGCGTAATGATCGCAGGTATGCCAAGATGGTCGAGCGCCCGCTTGACCGAGGTCAGGTTTCCGGCGCTGTAGTCGATAATGGCGATCATGGTGTCGATTGTCCTTTTTAATCTGTAAAAATAACATTCCCGCACAGGGTAGCGGAATGCCGGTTTTGGAAACGGGAACTTTTTAAAGGAATAACCGGAATAAATTCGGGGACGGACTATCTTTATTATTTTAACCGTCATATAGCCGCGGCACCCGTTTTCCCGGGGAGAAGGGAAAAGTGGTGCGTCATACACACTCCGGGTGACCGTGGTGTCACATCGGGCATCGAAGTTCTATGTCAGCATCATGCCGGTTGACTTTTTCCGCACTCACCGCGTATATTGTACCCGCTGACGATCGACTGCTCACCGATACGTTCATTCTGAACCTTTTTTCTCCGCATCCTCATTGTAGAAAGGCCAGGTGTACCAATGCCACACATCCAGGTAGGCGCCATTGATTACTCCATCATGGCGATCTATGTGCTGTTTGTTCTGGGAATAGGTTGGGTCCTCAAGCGCGGTATGAAGTCGAGTTCGGATTTTCTCACTTCGGGCAGGTCCATTCCTGCGTGGATTACCGGACTGGCGTTCATCTCCACAAACCTCGGCGCCCTTGAGGTGATCGGCATGGGGGCCTCGGGCGCCAAGTACGGCATCGCCACCTGCCATTTCTACTGGGTCGGCGCTATTCCGGCCATGGTGTTTCTCGGCATCTTCATGATGCCGTTTTATTATGGATCCAAAGCGCGGTCGGTTCCGGAATACCTAAAGCTTCGTTTCGACGAAAAGACCCGCGGATTCAACGCCATTACGTTTGCCGTAATGACCATTTTCGCATCGGGTATCTCCATGTTCGCCATGGCCAAGCTCATGCAGATTCTTCTGGGCTGGGACTTCAACGTGAGTCTGGTCATCTCCGCGATCATCGTGCTGGTCTATACGTTTCTGGGCGGACTTACCTCGGCGATCTATAATGAGGTGTTGCAGTTTTTTCTGATTGTTGCCGGATTCGTACCGCTGGTGTTCCTGGCGCTCAAGGATGCGGGAGGCTGGGCCGGGGTGCAGGAACGGTTGCAGCTTGTGGCGACCAATGCCGGGTTTGCGCCCGACGCCTGGACCAGGAGCTGGGAGTATATGGGATCGCCTTCAACCAACCCCATGGGAATAGAGTGGTTTGGCCTAGTCATGGGGCTCGGATTCGTGCTCTCCTTCGGTTACTGGTGTACCAACTTTCTGGTTGTCCAGCGCGCCATGGCCGCCAAATCGATGGCTGCCGCGCGCAACACACCGCTCATCGGCGCTATTCCCAAGATGTTTATTCCGATTCTCGTCATCCTTCCGGGCATGATCGCCATGGCCCTGACCGCGCACAGCGGTGAGAGCGGCTTTCAGATACCGACGCTGCCCGACGGAACGCTCGACTACAACAATACGATCCCGCTCATGCTCGGGCATTATCTGCCCTCGGGCGTGCTCGGACTCGGGCTCACCGCGCTCATGGCGTCATTTATGTCCGGCATGGCGGGCAACGTGACCGCCTTCAACACGGTGTGGACCTACGACATCTACCAGAGCTACATCAGGCCCGGACAGTCGGACAAGCACTATCTCGTCATGGGTCGCTTTGCTACGATTTTCGGGACCATCGTCAGCATGGGCGCCGCGTATGTTGCCGCGAGTTTCAACAACATCATGGATTTCCTGCAGCTCATTTTTGCGTTTGTGAACGCGCCACTGTTCGCGACGTTCCTTCTGGGCATGTTCTGGAAACGGGCAACGGGAAACGGCGCGTTCATCGGCCTGCTTTCCGGAACCCTTGCCGCAGCCATTCATCACGGCCTTACCCTTCCTGCAGGAGCAATGGCCGGCATCAAGGGCGGATGGCTGGGAACGATCGTTCATACCTATCCGAGCGAAATGGCGCAGAATTTCTGGGCCGCCACGTTCGCATGGACCGGCTGCTTCCTGGTCACCATCCTGGTCTCCCTGGCAACAAAGCGCACAAAGACCGACGAGGACCTCAAGGGGCTGGTCTATTCGCTGACGCCGAAAATCAAGGAAACCGGCGTTCCGTGGTACTCGCAGCCGGTGACGCTCGGCGTCATCATACTCGCCGTTGCCCTTGTTCTCAACATCATGTTCTGGTAAAAAGGAGAAAAACCCATGCATACCGATATCCGCTTTCCGATTGGACTGCTCTTTACCATTCTCGGCGTGTTGATCACCATTTTTGGTTTAGCCACGCAGGGTGGTGAAATATACAAGCACTCTCTCGGCATCAATATCAACCTGTGGTCCGGAGTCTGCCTGACCGTGTTCGGTGCCATCATGCTTGCCATGGCCCTGAACACGCAGAAGAGGGACAAGGCACAGACAAAACCGTAAGGGGATGCGTTGTGCCCGTAGCCGGAAAATGAAAAAGCGCGGGGATTTTCCCCCGCGCTTTTTTTTTTGTGTGGATGGCGGTTATGGCCGTATTAACGGACCATCTGGAAGGGCTGGGTGACGACCCGGTCCCTTGTCCTGCAGCGCAGCAGGTACATTCCCTGTTTGACCGTTCTGGCGGAAGCGTTCCAGGTTATAACGCCCGGCGAGCGGCCCAGGAGGGGAGAGAGGTCGCTGATCAGGGCGCCCGACAG
>JAFGOU010000004.1 GCA_016926315.1 Chitinispirillaceae bacterium | reverse complement strand
ACTTTTTTCTTCGCTGCCTTTTTCTTCGCTGCCATAAACTACCTCCTTAGGTTAAGTGAGTTAAATGACACGTCAATAGTATACTATATACCGTGTTTAATGTCAAACAAGGCCCTTTATGTTGTATTAAATTCGTTAAGTACTTTTTACCCGGTTAAACAGGAAGCCGCCCTTGTTTGCCCTCCTTGTTGACAATACCGAAAAAATCGGACCGCCCGCGGATCTCTCGTTAGGAATAGCCGACAGGATACCTTTTTGTCAACATAGCAGACATGTCACCCTTCTGAAAACTGCGCCATTACAAAGCGCGCGCGCCGATATTATTATCTGTCTATGTCTTATGCCATATTTTTCGTTGTCTTTTTTGTAAAACATATTCCCGTCGGTTCGCCGTTTCCGACAAAACAATTTTTTTTCGTCCTCCTTGCACGCTCTTACCAAATAATAATTGTCTTGAGTGCCTCCGAATTCTTCCGCCGACACCGACTCGCCGAATCAAAGGGCGATGCGTTTGTAAACGATGGGGACAATGGCTATTTTGAGGAAGGGCATCAGCCGGGAACAGCCGCCGCTTTCGGGCAAAAAATCGCTCTTTATCGCGCAGCCTGCTTATGCTATGACGTTAGGGATTGCGACGACCGGATCAACAACGCTGTATTGCTTTATATACTCTTCGGTCCTGCGATACGCCTCGTCGTCGCTGTATTGCCGCGGGGGATGTTTGCAGAAAAAGGAGGAAGGTGCGTGGAGAACGCCGCCGAGCCCGGCGTTGAGCGCGAGCTTCGCGCATCTGATCGAATCGATGGCCACCCCTGCGGAATTGGGAGAGTCCTCCACCGACAGGCGCATTTCGAGATTCATGGGCACATCACCGAATAATTTGCCCTCCATGCGGATAAAACAGATCTTCTGATCGTTCTGCCACGGCACGTAATCGGAAGGGCCGATGTGAATATCACGCTTGGGAAGGCGCTTTGCCATCACCGACTGCACGGCCTCGGTCTTCGACTCCTTCTTCGATTTCAAACGGCTGCGGTTGAGCATGTTGAGAAAATCAGTGTTGCCGCCGGTATTGATCTGATAGGTCCGTTCAAGCTTGACCCCCCGCTTTTTAAACAGGTCGGTCAGCATCCGATGGGTGATGGTGGCGCCAAGCTGCGCTTTTATATCATCACCAATAATGGGGATATTCCGCTTCTCGAACCGTTTGGCCCACAAGGGGTTGCTGGCGATGAACACCGGAATATTATTTACAAAAGCAACTCCTGCCTTCAGTGCGGCTTCGGCGTAAAATTTCGTTGCCTCTTCCGAACCGACCGGAAGATAATTCATGAGAATGTCGGCCTCCGTTTCCTGCAGGACCCCGGCGACCTCGTCAAGAGACGGTTCCTTTTCACGCGCCACGACAAAAATATAGTCCTCTTCGTAATCGGCCATATGGTCGGCGCAACCGTCCAGGACTTTTCCCATTCGCACCCGGACACCGGTCATGGGCATCGACGGGCAGAAAACCGCGGTGCAGTTCGGTCTGGCAAAGATTGCTTCATTCACCTCCCGCCCTACTTTTCTTTTATCGATATCGAAAGCGGCAACCACCTCAATGTCCGAAGGTTTGAATCCACCGATATCCCAATGCATGAGACCGATCGCTTCCCCGACATTTTTATGCCGGTAGTACTCGATACCCTGCAGAAGCGAACTCGCACAGTTACCCACCCCCACGACCGCAATCTTTATTTTTTCCATAGTGCGTTCATCCTCCTTATTGCTGCTCACCATTACTCCCTGAAGCACCGTTTGGCAGGTGTCGGGACATCGCGGCTAAAAATTAGTTTTTATAAGGCCTCATGTCAACGATTTTATCCCTTTGTCCCGGTTCATATCGTCAATACGGATAAGGATTCGCCATGCGCAACACCCCATTTTCATTGGCAAACCAATGGTTGCCGCCTTCGTCGCAATACATCTGAAATACCTGGGCCGCCGGCACCCCATGCTTTCCAGGGTCGGAAATCCACTCTTCGCCATTGAACTTGATAAGACCGGTTTCGGAACCAAACCAGATGCGGCTGTGAGTGTCCACCATGATGGAGGTAATGCCCTGTTGAATCTCCATGTAAACGCTCCAGTTCTGCCCATTAAAGCTGTTCACGTCCTTTTCGCCGACTGCCGCCCATACCAACCCGGTTTTAGAATCATGGGCAAGCGCTTTGACGTCGTTCCAGCTCAGGCCGTTTTTCATCGTCTGAGAGCTCCACTTGGCGCCCTTCCATATGCTGATCCCCTTGTTGGTCCCTACCCAGAGCGTCCCTTTTTTGTCCGCGAGCAGAACCTGAATTTTATTTGAAACAAGACCATCCTTGGTTGAATATTTTTTCCACGAACCGTTAACATACACATTCAGGCCTTTTTCCGTGCCTACCCACACCCCGCCATCGTTCCCGATCGCGATTGAGGTCACGTTATTGTCAGAAAGACCGTTGTTGGAGGAGTAGGCGGTGAAGGTCGTCCCGCTCTTCTGGGCAACACCGTTCGGTCCGCCGAACCAGACCCCGCCCTGCCGGTCGATCACAATCGCGATGATACCCTCCGCGGGCATTGATCCCAGCGTTTTAAAACGCTGGACATCGCTTTTCTTCCCCCGCATGTTGATTATGCCGACCTCTCCATCGGTTGCACACCAGAGCGCATCACCCTGAAGCGCAAACGCCTTTGCCGGCCCATCGATAGAATACACCCGCCATTCCGTAGGCTGGTCATAAACCATGGAGTCGGCTTTGACTTCTCCGGACTGCTTGCCCCCGGCTTTTTCCGGACCGTCCTGTTTTGGTGTTTTTTGCGCGGCGTATATCGAAAAAACACACACGACGAGGATCAGTACAAACCTATTAAGCATATGCTCCTCCTTTTCCGGAACAGTGGTTTTTCTGGCACGCATTTACTCAGGCAGAACAAAAAATACGTGGCTCCAGCGGTTTATGCAACACCGCTGCCCGGAAACGGTTCCCGAATGGTCAACGGTCCTTCGTCAGCACCGCAAGCCGGGTGAGTCTCCGGTAGGTCCAATGATTGGCAAGTACTTTTTTTACATAGTTGCGCGTCTCTGAGAAACCGATATTTTCAACATAGAGATCAAGATCTTCGCTCTGGTTGCGCAAATACCACTCTTTCGCCTTTCTCGGGCCGCCATTGTAACTGGCGACGGCAAGCGCATCGTTTTCATTGAATTGATCGAGGAGCTTCCTCAGATACCAGGTCCCGAATTGGATGTTGTAATCGGGAATATACAAAGAATCGACATGAAACTCACGCTGCTGTTCGCGGGCGATCTCCCTGCCGGTGCCAGGCATGATCTGCATAAGCCCGACAGCCCCTGCCGGCGAAACTACTTTGTGATTGAAAACGCTCTCCTGCCTCATGACCGCCCACACGAAACAGGGGTCCAGGTTCCACTTCAGGGACTCCCGCAAGATTTCTTCCTTGTAATAGGTCGGATACATCAGACGGTACAGCGACAGCGGTATGCATTGCCTGCTCTCGAGCGGAAGACGCCAGCCGAATCGACGCCCGGCCATGGCTGCCTGCGACAGCGCCTTGATATCATTGTAGAATAAAGCCAGACGGTACTGCAGCGACAGGTTTCCGGGGAAAGAAAGTTCTATCGGTTCCAGAAAGATCGACGACGCATCACCTGCTCCGATGGCGCCGAGGACAAGGCCACGACGGAGGTTCATGCTGTCCTGGGCCGTCAGCGGTCGCTGCGTATCCGCAGTCAGAGAATCAAGCCAATTCAGCGTGCGCACATCATCCTCAATCGTATCGAGGGGAACGTCCGCGTTGATTGAATCGTTACAGAGCCGCAGGAGATAGCGGGCGCGATGAGCGTAATATTCATGCGGTTCAGCCCGGGCGACCTCCACGAGCAGGGTGGCGGCTTCCGCGATCTTTTCGCGCGCGACAAGACATTTGGCCTTCCAGTACCGCGCGGTGGCCGACAGCGCGGACGACGGGTTTTTTTTGTCAAACTCATTGAACACCGTTATCGCCGAATCATAGGCGCCGGTCTGATACAGGCAGAATGCATGGCGGAGATTCGCTTCCTCGGCTCGCGGAGAGCGGGGATGTGAGGTGTATAACCTTTTATAAAACCCGAGCGCTGCAGGAAACCGCTTCCGCTCCTCTTCGATCCAGGCCCTGCGCCAGAGGATTTCGGGAATGGGTTTTGCCGTGGGATACCGTTCGATATACCGGTCATACCAGTACGCCGCCTTTGCCGTGCTGTCCAGACTCCAATAAGCCCGCGCGATAATGAGTGCGAGGTCCGGCTCAAGCCCATAAGCCTGCACGTATCGTGCAAGCACCGGTGCCGCTTCACCGTATTTTTTCCCGTAAAACGAGATCAAACCACGCACATACTGGAACCGCCGATCGGAAATGACGGCGTTGAAATCGCTTTTCCGTTTTGCTGCTGCCAGCATTCTTTCCGCGATAGTAAGCAACCGTTGTTCCATTGCCGAGAGGGCCACCTGAAAAAACGCTGCCGCGGTAAGCGCGGAGTCAGGCAGCCGTGCCCGGCCTATCGCTTTGATGATAAGTACCTGCCTTTTTGCATCGAGCGTTGCCAGCGTCCTGGTAAGAAGCGAGTCGAGCTGCCTCCACTGTTTTGTCCCGATCAGCGTGTCAGCAAGTAAAATAAGCGAGTCAGGCGGACGCGGTCCTCGGGCGTCATACCATATTTTATAATCGGCGGCATAGGGCTGCGGTGCAATACGGGCCGTATCATCAGCGATCAGCGCGGTAATTTTTTCAAAAATGCTCGTACGGTACCGGTCCGGGATCCCTGCGGCAACTGCCCTTGAGTAACAGGAGAGGGCGCTGTCGTCCAGGCCTTTCCGGCGGGATGCTATATCGGCAATAGCTTCCCAGGCAAACGGTGCAATGGCGGAATCCCCGATCGCGCAGGCGCGGAAACGAGAAATCGCCTTTGCCGTATCACCCACGCACGCATGTGCTATCCCCAGCTTGAACAGACGAAAGGAGGAATCGGGTTCACGATTGCGTCGCAGCGTATCGAGGGCCTTCCGGTACGCGCCATTGCGAAGGCCGCCGGTCCCGGTGATGTCCAGGGGATAGAGCGCATAGTTATCCTGCGCCTGAAGGGTAACAACCACGCAGAAAAACGGAATCACTATCCCGTAAACCGATGTTTTCAGAATCATGCGGACGATTCTTCCTGGAAAAATCCCTTGCCGTACTTTCCGGTATAAATTTACATGGAGGGGACTCCTTTTTCAACCGGGATTCTTTGCTATCCCGGTTTGGGGAGGGGGACCTATGTGCAGCACCGAACAACCGAGCAATTTTCAGAGGTCCCCTAATGGTGTTTTTTAAACCCCTGAAAACAGACTCTCCCGTGCGGGGGATGCGGAAATACTAAATTAAATCCCTTGAAATTTCTTTTGGTCCCTGGTATAATTAATTCTGTTTGGTCCTGCGTGTTATTCATAATCCAAAGGAGGTGTGAAACCACGCGGGAGACACATGCGTTTCTGACCCTGAACGTTATTCTGCGTCCGGGGTGGTTGG
Organism: Chitinispirillaceae bacterium; assembly: GCA_016926315.1. Next base: position 3,799 of record JAFGOU010000004.1, on the reverse strand, counting down.
CGTGTGCTGCAAGCAACCTCATACCGGGCGGCTTTATTTTGATGGAGATCGCCCTTCAGGAAGACCTGCAACCGCGGGGGCTGTGAGTACTGCTCCCAGAACCGAATGGCAGGTGCACCTGGGATGCGGCGGCGGGCGGTGCGCGAAAGATGGATGAAACTCTTCAGAAAAGGAAGGCGGCAATGCCTTCCTTTTCTGTTTTTACCGGTGAATTTCCAATCATGCCGGCTTGCGCCCCGTACGTTTCTGCCGAAAACCGAGCTTCACCCAGAGGGGTGGCACGCTTTCGTCAAGACGCCCTGCCCTGTTACGATTTGATCAAAGGCCTGTCGAGGCGCATGGGTTCGAGGACAATCTCATAAAGCCGCGGGACTGAAAACCCATTTTCAAAACAACGGCCCATTCGGCAAAGAAGTTCTCCAGGACTTTCAAGACTGCGCTTGAAAGTCCGCGCGCCAGTGGCGCGGCACTATGGAACGATATTGATGGCACACCGGGCGTTTTATTACGAACGACAATATTTTGTCGTTCAAAACGCCCTAAGCACCTATAGCCGGATTATTCCGTAAAAACTACCCCTGTTCGAAGCGTTCCCCATAATGATATACTATAATGCCTTGTCACAAAGAGGCAACCCGAAACCATCCGAAAAGGAGAAACCGTGTCGGTAATTGCACAGTCCGTCCTTACGGTGTTATTTATTACTGTCGCCTGGTGTCTTGCCGCGGAAAAAGAGACTGCAGCACAGGACGAAAAACCCGCCTTTGAGCTCGGCGGGCATGTTACCGTGGATTACGCGAAAGACCTGGCAAAGGACACCGACCCGTCATTCGGCATCGGCGAGGCGGACTTTAGTGCAAACGTCAATGTCAGCGGCGAGGTGGTTGCGTCGATCTCCGTACGGTCGCACCACTGGCTCGATTCACTCCGGATCACCCAGGCGGTGGTGGCCTGGACGCCATCGCGCCTTGCCGTCGAATTCCTTTTCGGCCAGCAGGCTATGAACCACGGGCTCCTCACCACGCGGATGATCAGCGATCCTCTGCTTCTTGATGACGTGGAACTTGTCTGCCCTGCCGTGATCATCAACAGCCCCTTTTTCGATTACTTCAGGGGTGGATTTGGGTTCACCGTGCTTTCAAGATTTGACGACCTCACTCTCGAAAACATCTACCTTCACACCGCCGTCGTGAATATCGATGCGCTGCTGCCCGGCGAGTCTATCGTCCGCCTGTCGTCGCGTGCCAATCCGGATGGTATTGATATCGATATCGCGGGCGCGGTCAACTGCGGCAATGCGGGCATGGATTTCGAGGGTCTCTATTCAACCGCGTCTGAAAATCGGTTGCTGGCATCCGGTTTTTACGCGGGCCTGCAGTACGCATTCGGCAAACGAATATATTGTGCCCTCCGCGCCGACGCCGTTTCGCTGGCTGCGGCCAATTTCGAAAATATGGATATGCGTATCGGGGGCGGCGTGTCGTTCAGGATCAAGGACGGCATCTTCTGTGCGCTTGAATTAGCGCAGCGCCGGCCGTTCGAGGGCGAGACGGCGAATGAGATCGCCCTCGAAGTGGGGCTCGAGCAAACGATCCGGCTCCCGGGATTCCAGAGGAAAACGTTGACACGAAATCAATGGAGCGCGCCATGAAATTCCGCGAAGGCAAAAAAATACTCGTAATGGACGACGACAGTCCCACCAGGGGTCTTGTAAAGGTAACACTGGAAAAAGCGGGGTTCGCGGTCACCACCTGCAGAAACGGCAAGGAGGGGGTCTCCCGGTTCAATCAGGAAAAGTTCGACCTCGTCATTACCGATATTTCCATGCCGGTCATCAATGGCCTCGATGCAATCGTGCTCATGCGCAAGGAGAACCCGACCGTGCCGATCATCGCGATGTCAGGTGTAGAGAGATCGCTCAGTTTCCTCAAAATGGCTGATTATTTCACGGCGGACGCCACGCTGCAGAAACCGTTCGATCCAAAAATACTGACTACGACCGTGAAAAAAGTGCTGAAGGCGGGATAACTCCTCAGTATCCTTCGGCCTTACCTCCCAAACTCCTTCCGGATACGGTCAAACACCTCGTCGACCGTACCTATTCCCTCAATGTCGCGAACCAATCCCTTTGGCCGGTAGTACGCAAGGCACGGTTCGCTCTGCGATTTATAGGTGTCGATCCGGTTCTGTATCACCTTCGGATCGGCGTCGTCGGCCCGTCCTTCGATCGAGGCGCGCTTCGAGAGACGACTTCTTATCTCCTCGTCGGAAATGCTGATGTTGATCACATGGTCAAGCGGTAGACCGGCCTCCGCAAGGATATTTTCCAGCGCTTCGGCCTGCGGCACGCTGCGCGGAAACCCGTCAAGGAGAAACCCGTTTTTTACATCGTCCCTGTTAAGCCGCTCCTTCACCATGCTGATTGTCACCTCATCGGGCACAAGCTGCCCTTTATCGGTATATGATCTCGCGGTGATTCCCAGTTCGGTGCTGTTTTTAATATGGTACCTGAACATGTCACCGGTGGAGATATGGGGAACGACGAGAAGGTCTTTGAGTTTCGCGGCCTGGGTCCCCTTTCCCGCTCCGGGCGGGCCGAATAATCCTACGTTCTTTCCTGACATGGTGATCCTTTCTAATAGTGTGGAACCAATACGAAATACATGAGGAACACCATGATCGTCAAGCGGTACCTTCGAACGGCAGCGATTCCGCATAGTATGATTGCAAAGCCTATTAAAAACCGTTTTAACGATAGGATGTACCGGAAGCATACTCGTATGGGTATTTTTCCGGCCTTGCGAATGGTCCATACAGGTTGAAATTCATTTTCAGATAAAGCCATACCCACGGCATTTTCATGCATTATGTTCTCAGACCAGCAAGGGTTGCACTCCGCATCCTATCGGACCGATGGAATCAGACAGAAATTCCCCGGAGATGAAATGCGCGGCCACATCGAGCAACGCCTGCCACTGCCCGGCGCGCGGCATGTACCTGATCAGCATCAAATCCAAGGGAGCAAGGATGGTTCTTGGAAAGATATGGTACTGGTAATTGACTTGATCGATTTTCTTGCCAGGAGCAGGGGCGGACCAGCGGTCCGCCCCCGTTTTTTTCATCCGAAAAATTCTTGATCGTTGCGAATATATTCCTTATATTAATAGAAGCAAACACATCGGTAAGGCCCCGCTTCCGCACCGTTGCCGCATCTCTATGCCGACCTCCTGACGGGCCGTGGACCGCTAAACCGTTTGTTCCCTGGTGGTACAATGGCGAAAGCAACCGAGCCCGCGCACCCATCCGAAACTTCTTTCAAAAACGGACATCCCGGCAAAACGGAGTTGCGCCGTCTGGCCCGGGAGTGGCAGCAGACCTTTGACAGCTCCCGCGACGGCATCTGCCTGCTCGGTCCCGACCAGAAAATCCTCCGCTGCAACCGCACCATGGCGGAACTCTTCCAGAAACCGATCGAAGAGATGGTCGGCAGATTCTGTTATGAAGTCGTGCACGGAACGAAAGCGCCGATCCTCGGCTGCCCGGTACTGCGCATGAAGCAGACGCTTGCCAGGGAGACCATGGAGCTCCCGGTCAACGGCCGCTGGTTCGAGGTTTCGGTCGACCCGATCCTTGACGATGAAGGAACCCTCAGCGGGATCGTCCACTGCGTCCGTGACATGACCGAAAAGATCCATGTGCGGGAGCAGCTTGCCCGGAGCGAGGAAAAATATCGCGCGCTTGCGGAATCGTCCCCGGAGATGATCTATCTGGTCGACAAGGACGGCGTTGTACAATATGT
>JAFGOU010000435.1 GCA_016926315.1 Chitinispirillaceae bacterium | reverse complement strand
TACCAGTGCATGGTGACGTTCAACATGTCGCGCTCGGCGTCGTACTTCGAGACCGGCATCGGCCGCGGCATGGGCTTCCGCGACTCGAACCAGGACCTGCTCGGATTCGTGCACCAGGTGCCGTCGCGGGCGCGGGAGCGGATCATCGACATCGCCTCCACCCAGTTCGCCGACGGCAGCGCCTATCACCAGTACCAACCGCTGACCAAGCGGGGCAACAACGATATCGGCGCCGGATTCAACGACGACCCTCTCTGGCTCATCGCGGGCGTTGCAGCCTATATCAAGGAGACCGGCGATTTCGACATTCTGGACGAGCAGGTGCCGTTTGACAACGACCCGGACAACAAGGCGACGCTTCTCGAGCATCTCAGGCGTTCCTTCGACCATGTGCCGAACAACCTCGGTCCCCACGGCCTGCCGCTCATCGGCCGGGCCGACTGGAACGACTGCCTGAACCTCAACTGCTTTTCGGAAACGCCCGACGAATCATACCAGACCACGGGCAACCGCACGGGACGCACCGCAGAGTCGGTATTTATCGCCGGCATGTTCGTTGCCATCGGGCCGGAGTACGCGGCGCTGTGCAGAAGGAAAGGGGACGCCGCCGGGGCGGAACGGGCGCTCGACGCAGTGGAGCGCATGCGTGCCACGGTGCTCAGGCACGGCTGGGACGGCGAATGGTTTTTACGCGCGTATGATTTCTTCGGCAACAAGATCGGCAGCCGCGACAATGCCGAAGGACAGATCTTCATCGAACCGCAAGGGTACTGCGTCATGGCGGGGATCGGCGTCGAGACCGGCGAGGCGAAAAAAGCGCTCGATGCGGTTGCGCAGCGGCTCGCGACGAACTACGGGATCGTGCTCCAGAACCCGGCCTACCGGACCTATCATGTAGAGCTTGGCGAAATCTCCTCATACCCGCCCGGCTATAAGGAGAACGCTGGTATTTTCTGCCATAACAACCCGTGGATCATGATCGCCGAGACTATGATCGGCCGCGGCGACAAGGCGTTCGATTACTATTGCCGCATCGCGCCCGCGTATATCGAAGAGAAGAGCGATCTTCACCGCACCGAACCTTATGTCTACTCGCAGATGGTGGCGGGCACGGACGCGGCCGGACGACCCGGCGAGGCAAAGAACTCCTGGCTTACGGGTACCGCGGCCTGGAACTTTGTCGCGATTTCCCAGTACCTTCTCGGCATACGGCCCGAATACGACGGCCTGGTGATTGATCCCTGTCTTCCGCGGGAATGGGACGGGTTTACGGTAACGCGGAAGTTCCGCGGTGCGACATTTGCAATAATCGTCCTAAACCCGTCGCATGTCAGCAAGGGGATAAAAAGCCTGACCGTGGACGGTATTACGGTTGCCGGAAATGTCGTACCGGTTATGAATGACGGGAAAGAACACCAGGTGGAAGCGGTAATGGGATGACGTCCAAACATAAAGGAACCTCAATGACCTACGGCTACTTCGACGACGCGGCGCGGGAATATGTGATCACCAGTCCGAAAACGCCGGTAAAATGGATCAATTATATCGGCACGATCGCGTTCGGCGGGTTCGTGGACCACACCGGAGGCGCTCTTATCTGCAAAGGCGACCCGTCGCTCAACCGGATCACCAAGTACATCCAGCAGATGCCGTCCTCGGAGTTCAAGGGGGAAACCCTTTACTGCCGCATCCGGGAGGGAAACGGGTACCGCCTTTTTTCGCCGTTTTTCGTTCCCACGCTCGACCCGTTCGACCGGTTCGAATGCCACGTGGGTCTCGGCTACACCCGGATCGTCACCGTAATGTACGGCGTACTGACCGATTGCCGCATATTCGTGCCGCTCGACGCGCACCTGGAAATACGGGACATCAGGGTCTCCAATATCTCGGGCAAGCCTCTTTCCCTCGATCTCATCCCGGTTCTCGAATATACCCATTTCGACGCGGTCAAGCAGTACACGAACGCCGACTGGGTGCCGCAGACCATGCAGTCACGCTGCGTCACCGACAATAACGGCCTCTCCATCCTGCTCCAGTACGCGTTCATGAAACGCGACACGAACGTGAACCTGTTCACCTCGAATCTGCCGGCCTCCTCCTTTGCCACGGACCGGAAGCGGTTTCTTGGCGACAACGAATACGGCACCTGGAAACATCCGCTCCTGCTTAAAAACGCCGAGCTCGACAGCAGCGAAGCAAACCGCGGCGACAACATCGCCGCGCTCATGCACCGGCTGGGCACCCTGGCGCCCGGCGAGGAGCGCCGCCTCGTCACCCAGCTCTGCCAGGAAAAAAACGTGGAGGCGGCGATGCCGCAGATCAAACGCTTCAGGAACACCGCCGAGGTCGACCGCGCGATTGCGGCACAGGCCGATTTCTGGCAACGCCACCTTTCCGTCATGCAGGTGCGCACTCCTGACGCGGCGTTCAACAGCATGATCAACGTGCACAATCCCCGCCAGTGCTTCGTCACCTTCAACTGGTCGCGCTACCTCTCCTATTACCAGCTCGGACTGGGAACGCGCGGCCTGGGATTCCGCGACAGTTCGCAGGACGTGATGGGCGTGACCGGCCACCTGCCCGTGGAGGCGAAAGCGCTTCTTATCAAGCTGCTTTCCACCCAGAAATGCAACGGGTCGGCCATGCATCAGTTCAATCCCCTGAGCATGGAGGCTTCAAACGGCGACGCGCACGAGCGGCCCGACCGCCCTCAATACTACGGCGACGACCATTTATGGATCGTGCTCGCGGTGACCTCGTATGTCAAGGATACCGGCGACAGCGCGTTTCTCAGGGAGATCGTGCCCTACTACGAAAAGTCCCGCGGGGGAGATCCCGTGGAAAAGGACACCGTCGTCGACCACCTTCGCCGCGCTCTGCACTTTACCCGCGAAAATATGGGCGTTCACGGCCTGCCGCTTCTCGGGTTCGCGGACTGGAACGACTGCGTGAATCTGCCCGCCGGCGCCGAATCCATGTTCAACGCCTGCCTCTACGGCAAAGCACTCCTCGAAATGATCGAGTTGGCCGCGTTTCTAAACAAAAAAGCCTTGGTTGACGAATACACCTCCGACTATGCGGCAATCAAGGCGAGTGTCAACGAAAAAGCCTGGGACGGCCAGTGGTACCTCCGCTATTTCGACGCCGACGGCACGCCGCTCGGATCGCATAACAACGAATACGGTAAGATCTACATCAACGGCCAGTCATGGCCGGTTATCGCTGGATTCGCTTCTCCGGAGCGCGGCAGGGCCGCGCTCGACAGCGTGCGGAAAATGCTCAACACGCCCAAAGGAATAAAACTTTCCACGCCCGGATTCAACGGATTCGACCCGTCAAAAGGCGGCATTACCACCTATCCTCCGGGCGCAAAGGAAAACGGCGGCATTTTTCTCCACACCAACCCCTGGGTAATGATCGCCGAGACCATTCTCGGCAACGGCGATTACGCGTACGAATATTACGACCAGATCAATCCGGCGAAAAAAAACGAGCGCATTGACGAATACGAGGTCGAACCGTACGTGTACGCCCAGAACATCCTGGGCGACGAACATCCGCAGTTCGGCCTGGGACGCAACTCCTGGCTCTCAGGCACCTCGTCGTGGACCTACCAGGCGGCAACGAAGCACATTCTGGGGCTGAGATCCGCGTATAACGGGCTCGTCATCGACCCCTGCATTCCGTCGTCGTGGGAAGGTTTTTCCGTAGAAAGAAAATTCAGGGGATGCCTGTACAGGGTTTCGGTGAAAAATCCTGACCATAAAAACAAGGGGGTTGCCTCCATGACGGTCAACGGCCGCCTCCAGAAGGGAAACCTCGTTCCCCTGGGCAAAGAGGGGGAGACGGTGGCGATCGAGGTGGTGCTGGGGTGAGGGTGAGGGAACTATCGTGAGGCGACCATGCAGGTGCCCACGGTCTGCCCCATAAAAAAAGCCCCGCATTACTGCGGGGCTCTCTAAAATGCGACCATTCCCGTCCAGACCCGTTACTTCCCGTTCTTCTCCATCTTTTCCATCTCCTGCTTGAGCTTTTCGATCTCCTTGTCGATGTCCTTCTCTTTTTCCTTGGCCTTTTCGAGCTGCTTCATCTGTCCGGTGGCCGCGGTGCGGCGGGTGACGACCGCAAGCATATAGGCGATTTCGCTCTTGATGGTCTCGTAATTGCGCGTCAGGAACAGGCCTTTTTTATAGGCGTCGAAATAGGCGATCGACTGGTCGATCCTCTTTTTGATATCGCGCTGTTCGGTGCGAAGGGAGGCGTTTTCCTGCAGCACCGGCCCGATCTGCTGCTTCTGGGCACACTCAGCGACCCGCTTGGCCAGGAAATCGTAAGTCGACCGCGTATCGAGGTACCGCTGCTGTTCCATGGAAACCGAATCTTCCGACACGGGACGCAGGTTTTCGATCTGCGCGGTTGCGGCGGAGAGAATCTCCTTTGCCTCGGTATTCTTCTGCTGGTTCATATATCCGTAGGCAGAAATGAGCGCCCCTTCGAAATGAAACAGCGGGTTCTTCGATGAGCGCAGCGCCTCGCCGTGCTTGATGCAGTCGGCAAACTGCTGCGCCTTGATGGCGGTCCATCCGAGTGCAAGGGTTGCTTCGTCGTAGTATACGCTCTGCGGCGGGATCTCGCGGAGCATGGCGACCGTCTTGGAAAGGGGCTTTTCCTCATTAAGCGGGTTTTCAAAGAACAGATACCCGAGGAGAAGGTACGAGCGGTTGACGACCTCTTTTTTATTCTGCTCCTTGGGCCGTTCGGTCACGCAGTTCTGAAGGCTCAGCATCGCCTCGTCGTATTTTTCCTGCGTAAACTGCGCCACGGCAATGGAGTGCTGGGCAAAAAGATAGTCGGCATGGGAGGGGTGGACCCGCATAAGCACCTCAATGGCCCTGTCAGTCTCCTTTCGTTCCATGAGCGCCTGACCCATGATATAATCCGCGGAATACTTGATGGAATCGGCGACCGTTTTCTCCTGAAGCTGCTGGAAGATCTTTTCGACATTGGAAAAATCGCCGTTGCGGTAGTGGATCCGCATCGTGGAAAGGCGGGCCGGGATCATCGCATTGCTGAACGGATATTCAAGCTCGAGCGCGGAATGCGTCAGCAGGCTGATCGTCCGAAAGTCCATTTTCTCCTGGCAGCTCCCGGAGTAAAAAAGCACCCAGTCGTTGTTGAAGAAATCGGGATACTCGTTTAAAATCTGCGAGAACAGGAAATACGCTTCCCAGTATTTTCCCTCTTTGTAGAGCTGGAGCGCCTTGAGATAGATCGCGTTGGGCGCCACGTCGAGCTTGTCGGTACGCGCGAAAACCTCTTCACGGTGGGAACCGAATTCGGCGCGCACGTAAAAGGTGTTGGACAGCACCTTGTCGGTCGAGACCTGCATGATCTGGTATCCGGCGAGCAGGTCGCGCCCCTGATAGATCGACGGCATATTGACCGTTACCCCCGCGCCCCAGTGACCGAATCCGTTGGTCGAGTAGCCCATGAGCGCGTAGAGCCTGAACATCTGGATAATGGCGACCCCCAGCCTTCCGGAATATTCCGTCTCTCCGTCCTTGAGGCAGTAGTCGAAATTGCTCTCGATCATTTTCTCAAGGTAGGTTGAATACAGGGTTAACCGGATATTGCGGGAGTAGATGTCTATGGGTATGGAGGAAAGACGCAGGGTCAACGGGTTCTGGACCGCCAGGCCCAGCAGATGGTTGCCGACGATCGGGTTTTTAAGAAGCCGGTACGAGACGCCGAGGTCAGCTCCGCCGCCCATACGCTGCTCGCCGAACGCCGACTGCTGCAGCAGGTTAAGGTTCACTCCGAGAGAAAGCCCGTTCCACGGGTTGATCGCATAGCTGAGCGTAATATGCTGGGTCTGCGCTGAAAGGGATCTGCCGGTTGAATCCCCGTTTATCCACTCATTGATGCGGTTCGGTCCCTCCATTGCCAGCGAAAGACCCAAAGACTGGAAGAGACCGATGGGCAGCGTAACGCCGGCATCGAGATGAAAGAACTCCTGCAGGATGGTGGAGGACGTAAGACGGGCGGTCAGGTAGTTCTCCTGGGTCAAAAACGCAGGGTTCGAGAGGGGCGAATAGTTCGACGCGAGCTCGCGCCACCGCTGCGTGATGACGAATTCACCGGGAAGGCCGGCGGCGGCGGAAAAGGAAACGACTCCGGAGAGAGCAAGCACGACCAACCACCCGTATGCGGCTCGGAATGCTTTTGTGTGTCTCATGCTGGTGCGTTCTTTCATTTGAAAAGACGGTGTTCTGGATAATGCTTCCGCGATACGTAGGGTATCGCCGTTATTAATAAATGAACCTGATACCGAACTGTTCGTTATCCGATCCTTTGATTCCCTTGAGCTGTTTTGATTTCACGGCAAAGTCTTTTTTCATCCTCGGCGAGGCGAATTCGGGATCAATGGCGACGTTTTTGGCCGGCGGACCGGGAGAACCGAAGAAATTGCCGTACACATTGTTCGACTCGATGGTAAGCCCCTTGCGGTTGCCCTTGATCAGAATGCCGAACCGCTCGTTAAAGGCGATGATGTTGTTTTCAATGGGAACGGGCGCGTTTCCGCCCAGCGCGATACCGTGGTTGCCGTTATACGCAATGGTATTGTGATTGATGGTTCCCGCCGTCGCGCTCACGTTGTAAATCTGGATGCCCGAGCCGCCGTTGAAGGCGATGACGTTGTCTTCGATCGTCGCCAGGCTCCGCACGCACACGATCCCGGTCTGCCAGTTGTTCACGATGCGGCAGCGGGAAACGGAGATGCCGATGCTCTTCGCATGAACCCCGATGGTCCCGTTGCGTATCTCAAATCCCGAAATCGTGGTTTTTCGGGCAAGGGAGACGACCGTGCCGTGCTTGCCGCCATTGATGACCGCCTTGTACAGCATCCGGGATTTGAGGGTGATGCCCTGGTTGACCATGAGGTTTTCGCGGTACACGCCGGGTTCGACCCATACCGTATCGCCCTGGCCGGCCCTGGCAAGGCCCTGCTTGATGGTCTTGATCTTGCCCGACGGCACGGTGATCGACTTGCCCGCGGCGTATACCGACGGCGCGGCAACAAAGACCCCAAGCGCGATCACGGCGCAGCGCAGCGTCCGGGTGCAAAAAAGTGAGATCATCGTTTGACTCCGATCTTTACAAGGTCTCTATATTGTTTATTGGTTCGAACCGTGGTGATGACCGCGGCATAGGTGCCGGTACCAACCATCCGGTTGTTTCTATTCTGGCCGTTCCAGTTGAAGGCATAGACATTCTCGGGGATATTCTGGCTCATTTTGGTTTTTTCGAGAACGATGTTGCCCAGGACATCGTAAATGGTTATCGAGGCTTCGGTGATGTTTGACAGGTCTCCCATGGCACCGAGCGGCTTGATAATAACGGCGACACCACTTCCGCTGATCCTCGGATTGGCCAGATCAAATTGTTGGTTTATTACAAACGGATTTGAAGAAAGTATTATCTGGATATCCTGTTTCAACACGACGAACAGCTTGACCTTATGGTTCGGTTCCTTGTTCTGGACCACCAGGCCGCTATCCCTTATTCCGCCGTTCTGATTGATCCATAGCGAGTCTCCGGTTCTCGGGAAACGGATAGCGGCAGGATTCACTCCGCTGGAAACGATCATTTTATACGCCCTGCCCCCATTGCTGACAAGACCTGCAGGAACAATCGAGGAGGGATTAACCGTAAACGTATACGGCGCTGCCATGAGGGCGCTGAAAAGCTTGAACGGCGTGTCTTTCAATTGGGCGGAATTAATCGATTCCGAAAAATGAACCCTGAGCGTATCCGCATCGGATTCCGTCGCGCTGAGCGCCTTCCCGGGAAAGTAGGTGGCGGAATCAATCAGCACCGGCGCCGCACTGTCCGCGACATTGCCAAAAGACACCGATTCGCCGGGAATGGAACGGTAGGAAACCGTCGCCTTCATGTTTCCGCCGGTCTTGATATAGGATATCCCGGTGAACAGCCCTGCTATGTTTGCATCGACGATACTGTCGGATGGACTCCCGGGTGTGACCACCGCACTCAGCCTGCCGGTGGCCACCGAATCGATTTTGGGCGGTACGCCGAAGTCAAGCTCAATGATACAGTCCACGAGCGCGACCTTTTTCGCGAATCGAAGCACCACGTGGTCCACATGGCCGTTGGCATCGCGATCCTGATAGTACGCCGAAAGAATGGTCGCCGGCACGGGTTTGATCCCAATGACCACCGGCCGGTTGCTCAGGTGCGGCGTGTTGAGCCAGACCGTCGAATCGGTAATCGGGCCGCCCGGCTGCAGGCGAAGCGAATCGCCCTCTGCCGGCGCGACCGTGCCCGTGACCACCAGCCGGTAGTTGTTGTTCGCGGCCGCGGTCGCGGCGGAAACCGTGAGCTGCGACTCCGCTCCCGCCTTAATAAGAATCAGCGACGCGCCGACAAGGGACGCCGGAACGATGGACTCTGAAAAAGAGACGTACAGGGTATCGGTTCCCGCACCGCCGCCGAGCCGTTCCACGAGCAGCGCGCGCATGGCAAGCGGGCCCACGCGGTCCTGGATCCTGAAGGGTGTCTCTTCGGCAGGCAGCGTCGGCGCGGCGTTGGAACGGTTCCAGCTCGCGCCGAGATTCTCGCCCGTGCTGCCCGCGGTGATCTCCGCAGGGAACGGCGTTGCCAGCGTCACGGTCAAATGCCTTTTATCAGCGGCAAGCGTCATGCCGCCGCCCGCTGCCGTCACCACCCTGCGGTTCGGGGTCGGCGTAATTTTCGACGGCCAGTAGAAAATCATGGAGTCGGGCACGAACGCCAGCGTGTCCTTGTAGTACACCTCGACGCGGTCGACACGTCCAAAGCCGTTGTCCGTGTAATAGAACGCGCTGTCGATCACCACCGCTGGCTTGACAAAATATATTTTATCGCGCGGGTCCGACGGCTGGACCGTATTGACCGTGTCGGGCGACACCGCGAACTGGCCGTTCGATATGGCCACGCTGCTCGTGACCCATACGGTCGCGCGGCCGTTCACCAGGGAAAAGCTTGTCGCGGAGGTCGCGGCGGCCGAGGATGCGTAAAACTCGAGCCCCGCCGTCGCGCCGAGCACCGAAAAGGTGAAATTGGCGGTGGCGACCGCTGAATCGAGATTCGCGACCTTGCCGCACATGATCACCACCGGCAGCCGCTCGCCCACCGTGCCCTGCAGCCGGACGGTCGGGTCGTAGGCAGCGGTGTCGCCAAAGAAAATCCATAACCGGTCGCGCGGCGCGCCGACCTTGAGCCGCGCCGTGTCGGGCTGTTTTCCCGGCAGATCGGCGCGAATAGAAAAAATCTGGCCCATGCTTCCGTTGGTCACCTCAACCTGGAAAATACCGGAACCGGTGGTGTCGGTCGTGATGGTGACCGGCGCGGTTCCCACGATATTGCCGATGGTCGAATTCAAGCTTGAGAGATTGACCGCCGTGGGCTGGTCCGCCCGGTTGCCGAACCGGTCGTAAACATAGAGCAGGCCATTGTAGGGAATGCCCGGATCGATAATTGGCGTTGCTGCCTGGAACTTGACCGAGGGAGGATTCTGGAACACCACGCTGTCCGGCGGGCCGGGGAGGATTTTGATGATAGCGGGCCGGCACCCGAAAGGCAGGGTGTTCGTACCATCGGTCCACGAACCGCGGGCCGAAACGATCTCGATATCACCCACAGGAACCCTGGTAAACATGACGTTGTTGTTGCGATACCCCGAAGCCGCACCGGTCAAGGCGATCACCACCAGCGGTGTTGCCGGGTCTGTCGTGGTAGTCAACAACTGGAAACCGGATTGCAGGATGATGTCAACATTGCTGATCGGATTCGAGAAAATGGTGCCGTCAGCCGAATAGGCGCGAACGCGCAGAGCCACGGTGTCTCCCGCGTGGACCTGGGTAAGCACGGCGCTCGTGTTCCGGTCAAGGATCTCCACCAGAAAATAGTAGTCAAGTTTACGGTAAGGAATAAACCCGACGGTTGAGGTATAGGGCAGGCTGTTCGATCCGGTGCCTTCGATGATCATCTCTAAAAACGCATAGCTCGTTGTCTGCGCAACCGGCAGGCGAAAGGTGTAGCTGTTGCTGCCCACCGCCACCGGCGTCGCAGGCGCGGCAATCGTGTTGACATTCGCCGCGGTGATCACGCCCGCGGCCCAGTTGGACGACCAAGCGGTATTATCGTACGGAAGGTTGCTGATCCAGCGGTGCATCTTGATCGTGGGAGCGGTCATCGAGCCGCCCCTTCTCAACAGCGCGAAGGTCACGGTGGCGGTGCTGCCGCTGGTCGTGTTGCTTAACATCACCGGCATGGGCGGGATGATCGTTGCCACGTCCACCGCCCTGCCGCCGCCCTGCGGAATGGCGCCGAGATCGGCACGGGAACCATCGGGATCCCGCACGCCGGATGCCTCCCAGCCCTTGTTGATAATGAAGCTCTGGACCGACGGATCGCTCCAGTCGGGAACAAGAAAATTAGCGCTTGCCGTGTCGGTCGAAAGAAAGGGGGTCTCGAGCCAGCGGATGTCGGCCGAGGCGGCCCACGCAGGGGTTCCGCCGACGACCAGCGCACCCGGCAATATCTGGTTGTTGACCGCCTGGGGTTGAAAATTGTTGAAAATGGCGACATAACTCGGATTCGGCGCCTGTTGATGCGCGGCGAAAATGCAGTTGTTCATCCGGTTCGGCAGACACTTGCAAATGTCCATATAGGTCGCGTTGGCAATCGTTTCAACGTTGAAATACCGGTACGGCGCACCGTAAATGTTGTTGAACACCAGGTGCTGATACCCGGTTTTCCAGTGCCCGATCATTTCCAGAAAATTGTGCCAGAAGGTGTTGTTATAGATCGCCAGCGGGCTGAGCATGACGTCCTTGAACATCAAGGCGCCGCCCGGCTGGTTGCCGCCGTCAGAGGTTTTTGCTTTCACTTCCGTGGCAAAGGCGTCTGAGTGGTGGTGGTTTTCATAGATAAGATTGTAGCGGATCGTGCTGCCGAGATCCCAGGACGATTCGAAAAACATACCCACTGAGTTGTGATGTATCCGGTTGTACTCGATGATATGGTTTCCGGTCTTGCCATACCCTGAGAGCGGAACGACCCTCCATGGCTCGTTGTCGGCAGGGTTGGGGTTGCCGAATATTCCCCCCTGGTTACGATCTTTGAAATTTATGCCGAAATACGCGTTGGAGATGCTGCAATTCTTGATATGAATGCCTCCGCACATCCAGAGCGCGATCGCGCCGTTGCCGTGCTGAAGCGCATCCCGGTTGTTCCAGATGGCAGGATAGCCGAACGAATACGGACCGCCCCCATCAACGGCAATTCCGTCGATGACCACGTTTCGTGCGGCCAGGATCTGCAATGCGCCGTTCCGGTCAAACGTGATCAGGCTGTCGATGAGTGACTCCTGGTAATTTCGCGGGCCGACATTCACCAAGTCACGGTAGACGATCCGCGGTTTGCTGAACGACGTGGGGCTCCGGGAACAGAGTATCAGCCCGGTTTTCGTGCTGTCGATTATGACCTGTTCGGCATAGGTGGCCAGGTCCATTATCCGTACCGAGTCACCCGCCTTTGCGACCCTGACGGCAGCCATGATCGTGTTGTACTGCCCGCTCCCGTCCTTTGCAACGGTGAATGTCGCCGCATTAATGGCCGTGGCGACAATGGAAATAACTCCAATCGCGGCGATCCATCTGCCGAATGAGTGATTTACCATACAAAAACTTCCCTTCATCTTGCGTTTGGAACCCTTATCCCGGAAGACCGGTATTTACCGGAATCCCCCCTATCCAACAAACAACAGGTCTGGAACAACATCGTCAACTTCCCAATGGCGGATATAAGGATCTACTTATGTTAAACGTTTCGATCAAAACCCGTTTTTTCAGTTCTAAGCACCGGTTCAAAATTAGATCTTGGTGGTGACGGGATGAGAAAGCCTTACCCGTTTATTTCATCAGGGAAGATTTCTCGTTACACTCAAAATGACAAAAAGATCTGCTTATTCCGAACAGGTACTGCTTAGGTACTGTGTGAGGCAAATATACGCTTTTAGCGTATATTTTGCGAGCTACAGTACCTTATGCCGCGGAGCCATACGATAACCAT
>JAFGOU010000434.1 GCA_016926315.1 Chitinispirillaceae bacterium | reverse complement strand
GCTACTGCACCCTGACGAATCCGTTCGGGGTGAGCTTGAGGATCACCGCCTCGGTATTGGTGTGCCGGGACGGATCAAATGAGATGACGCCCGAGACCCCTTCGTACCGCCTCTGTTCGGCGAGGAATTCGGCAATGCGGGTTGCCTTGAGCGAAGAACCGCTGTTTTCCATCGCCTGGGCGGCGAGGGTTGCCGCATCGTACCCGAGCGCCGCGATACGGTCCGGCTCCTCCCTGAAACGCTTGACATATTCCCTGCGGAATTCCGGCCACTTTTTCCAGGAGGTATCGGGTTCGAACGGGGCAGAAATGATGGCGTTATGCACGTACTGTTTTCCGACGGAAAGCGTTCTTTGGCTGTACCAGCCGCTTGAACCGATAAGCTGGGCCCTGATCCGGTTGAAGGCGACCTGGGGTGCCAGCATGACGATATCATCAGCCTCGCCGGGCATGAAAATCGCGCCGAGCGAAACGGAGGAGTCCGCCCACCTGATGCTGTCGGCATACGTGACCTTTTTAACCGGCTTTGCCGATGGGCCCCGCATCTGGTTTATTCTGCGCAGAATCAGCTTTTTCCTGAGTTCGGAAAAAAGGGCGCTGTAGTCATGCGTGCCCTCATCATAGTAAAGCTCGTCAAAGATCGATCCGCTGTTCTTCTCCACCTCTTCCCTGAAAAACCGCGCCATGGCCGTGCCATAGCCGCTGTTCGGCGCGACAATCGCATACTCTTTTATGGTAAGATTGGCGAGCGCGTACTGCGCAACACGACCGCTCAGTACACCGAGCGTTATATTCATCTGGAAGATGTTCGATCCGAGCTGTGCTATCCCTTCGTCGGTCGCGGTCGGCGTGAGCATGACCGCCTCCTCGCGCCGGACCAGAGCCGCGGCGACCGTTGCGGTCGATGAGAGCAGCGGCCCGATGATGAAGGACGCTCGTTCCTTTTCAAGCAGGTGGATCGTTTTTCGCGCGGTCTCGACGAGGTGCCCCTTCGTATCATGGATGGCGGTCGTGATCTGCATCTGGCCGCGCTGGTTCCAGGCATCCATGGCGAGTTGGACCCCCTGCGATACCCGCCTGCCGATATCGGCCTCTTCGCCGGAGAGCGGTGCCAGAAGGCCGACCACGGCCCCTTTACCGGACGATGAAGATGACGGGATCTGATCGCCGATCTTCACCCCGAACCGTGAATCCGGGTAGCTGCGCTGAAAAATAGCCATGCGTTTTTTCGCCTTCCCGGGGTTATCCGATGCCAGGATTTTTTCCAGCTCATAGTAGCAGGCGATCTCCCTTATGCGGGCATGGTTCTTTCGTTCTTTACAAACGCTACGACAATCGCCTTCAGACAGCTCGTTTGCGCAGATGAATTCACCGCTCCTGACGATCAGCGTATCGAGGTCGTCTGAAACGCCGGCGTCAAGCGCTTTGGAAAAAAAACCGAATGCGGAGAGATACTCCCGTTCCTTCGCAAAGGCGTATCCGCGAAGATAATAGACCCTCGGCATAAAGGGCGAGGTGCGGTACTTTTTATGGTACAAGTCGTACAACCGGTGAACCGGGGCTGCGTCGCCGGTCCGCAGGAACGCCTCCATGATGAGCGGGACAAGGTATTCGGCGGCCGGGTCCTTTCCGTTTTCCTTGAGAAAGGCACGGATAACGGCGACGGTTGAGTCGTAGTCCCCGGCTGAATAGAACCGGACCGCTCTGTCGAGGACCTCCGAGCCCGGCCCTGATTCCTGTCCGGCCGTTCCCGCCATCAGGCCTGCCGCCGCCGCCACCAGCAGAAAACGCATCATGTGTCATCTACTCCAGATGAAAAGAGCCGAAAGCAAGCGTGTCCAGTGATGCGACATGGTCGCGCAGTTTTTCCTGTTCGCTTCCGTCCGTGATACCGGAATACTGCTCAAGGACCTCATCGTGAACATACAGCGGCGCATTACAACGAAGAGCAAGCGCAAGCGCATCGGAAGGTCTGCATACAACGATGCGGACCTTGTCCGGGCCGCTGATTTCGCAACGCGCATCGAGATGACGAACGGCGTCCCATTGGAAGACTACCCGGGAGAGCGTCCCGCCGAATTGTTCCAGGATACTCTTTGCGACATCGATGGTAAGCGGTTTTTGGACCTTTGCCCTGATGGTTTCCACGGCAATGGCCCCGGCTTCAAGCGGCCCGACCGCGACCGGCAGCATGCGCACACCGCCGGTTTCCTTTAACATCACCACCGGGGTGTTTTTTTCGGGATCAACGGCAAATGCAACGAATTCAAGTTTAATGAGCATCGCGGATAAAAATACAATACCGCGGACGGATGGTGAGAAAATCGGAAAAGATAAAAAGGAACGGTTTGCACGCCGCCTTGAACAGGTGTTCCGGATCTGCGGTTTTCGTATAAAAACCGTTCGGGAACGCGGATACCGGATGGTGATATGACCCGCCGATCTTCCCTTATCTTCTTCTCTGCCCTTTATTGGCCGGCTTTGGTTTTGCCGCCGGCGCGGCTTGAGCGGTTGCTTTAAACGCGGGAGCAGCCGCCGCCTTCGGCGGTTCGGCCTTCGCCGTCACGGCGGGCCTTGCCTGGCTTTTTTGTTTTGCATCGAGTTCGGCTTTTATCTCTTTTTCCGCCTGGACCCAGTCCTGCATATGATAACCATGAGCACCGTTCCGCTTGAGAAACAGGTGATAGGCGCGCTTTTCGATCATTTCTTTTAATGATTCCATGTGTGTCTCCTCCTTCAAGGACTTGATATGATGTTGTTACTGCGTGGACGACTTCAAAACTCTCATCGTAAAAACAAAAGGGAAGTATACATTATTGATAGGCCTGATGGCAAATAGGAATTGGACCATCGCCATTTTCCGCTTCAGTCTCGGCGGGATTCGCTCCTTCCCCTTACATACTGCTCATCACCTTGTCCAGGTTTTCCGTTTCGCCGATGACGACGAGAATATCATCCTTTTCAAGTACCGTTTCGGCGCCCGGGATATTACTGATCACCTTTTCCACCCGTTCCGGACCTTCCTTGCCCTCGACCTCCACCATGCGATGGATCGCCACCACGTTGACCCCGAACCGGGCGCGCAGGTTCAACCTGCCGAGCGTCTTTCCGACGAGCCCCGAAGGGACGTTGATCTTGACCGCTGCGGTAGTTTCACTGATATAGTTGATGTCGAGAAGGCTCGAATGGATAAGGCTGTAGGAAAGTTTTTCCGCGGCCTCGACCCCGGGAGTCACGATCTGGTCCATACCCACGGCCTTCAGGATCTTGATGTGGAGCGGCTCCGACGCGCGGGAGATGACTTTTTTCACCCCTTTCTGCTTGAGCAGGACCGAGGTCATGAGCGTCGCCTCGAAATCCTCGCCGATGCAGACCACCGCGACGTCGATGTCCTTGAGGCCGATCGAATCGAGCGCCTTGTCGTCGGTGCTGTCGAGACAGACGGCGTAGGTGACCATGTCGCTGATCTCCTCGATGAATTCCATGTTCTTGTCAACGGCGATCACCTCCACCCCTTTTTTTACGAGGTTCTCGGCAAGCGCCCTGCCGAACACGCCAAGACCGACGATCAGGAATTTATCCATTGTTCATCCCCCTTGTCGATTGTCGATTGATGAATGCGGATTGCGGATTGAACAACCGCCATCCGAATACAATTTCCGTATCCTGTCATGGGCGGTTCACGAACCGCCGCATACCATTCGCATTCCATATTCCGTATCCTGTCATGGGCGGTTCACGAACCGCCTACGTTGCCGCAATCCACATTCCGCAATCCGCAATGACGTTATCCTACCATGATGCTTTCCGACGGATACTCCACGCGGCTGGAACCCGTATCGCTCTGCGAGGTTATGGCAAACGCCAGCGTCATGGTGCCGATCCTGCCCACGAGCATGGTCACGATGACGATACCTTTCCCCTGAAAGGAAAGCTCCGGGCTGAGGCCGCACGAAAGACCGACCGTGGCAAAAGCGGACGTGGCCTCGAAAAGGATATTGATGAACGGCGCGTCCTCGGTGAGCGACAGCAGAAAGACCACGAAACTCAGGATCGAAACCGCGAAGGTGAACACCACCAGGGCGCGGTTAAGCACCAGAAACGGGACGCGGCGACGGTAGAGAATGATCCTGTTCTGGCCGGTGACCACGGTCATGATGCTCTTGATCAGAACGCCGAAGGTCGTGGTCTTGATGCCGCCTCCCGTGGACCCGGGAGAGCCGCCGATGAACATGAGGAACATGAAGACCAGCAGCGTGGGGACCCCGAAATGAACGAAATCGACCGAATTGAACCCCGCGGTACGGGTGACTACCGACATAAAAAAAGCGTTGAGAAGATCGATCTCTTTTTTATGTATCCCGTCAAGCAGATAAAAGGCGACGGTGCCGATGACGATCAGCCAGCCGGATATGACGAGTACCATGCGGCTCTGTATCCTGAGATGATAGGGCTGCTTCCGGTTCCGAAGCAGGGAAACCACCATCTCCCCCACATCCTTGATCACCATGAAGCCGAGACCGCCGAGAATAATTACCCCTGCAAGGGTAAATAAAACGCCGGCGTTGTTCGAAAACGAGCACATACTGTCGGAAAACGTTGAAAAACCTGCGTTGCAGAAACCAGAAATCGCATGAAAGATCGAGACAAACAGCAGGTTTTCAAACGACCACCCCTCCCCCTGCCAGAAAAACATGAGAAGAAGCGCGGCCGCGGCTTCGATGCCGAAGGTTAGCAGCACGATGTTCCGGATGGTTGAAACGATCAAGCCGAGTTTTTCAACGCTGAGCATCTCCTGCAGCATTACCCGCTCGCGCACGCCGATACCCTTGCCGAAAAACATGACCAGAAATCCTGAAACCGTCATGATTCCCAGCCCACCGACCTGCACCAGACAAATAATGATGATATGGCCGAACCGGGTAAACATGGTTCCGGTATCAACCACGGTGAGGCCGGTGATGCAGGTTGCGCTCGTTGCCGTGAACAGGGCGTCGATATAAGCGATCGGCTGGCCCGGATGGGTGGCGCGAGGTAGCATAAGCAGGCCGCTGCCGGAAAAAATCACCACGACAAAGCTCAGAATAAGAATCTGCAACGGGTGAAACTTGAGCTGGGCAATCCGGGAGTTATAGCGTATCACCCCGGCGATAAGCGTCAACAGGATGAGCAGCTGGGCGATACCGATGTAGATTTCGGTGATCTCGGTCACGCTGATATTCAGGAAATAGGAGCGGAGCGTGCCGAATCCGAACAGCCGGATCATGACCATCAGTTCCACGATAATCAGAAACGCAAGAAGCGCTTCAAACCAGTGTCGCCGCAGATACAACAGCTTGAACCGGGCACAGATGGATTTGACGGTAAATTGAAAAAGATAGTACAGAATGACGGCAAAATCGATACGGAAAAGTATCTGTTCCACCGCCCTGCTGAGATAAAAGCCTCGCTGCATGACCAGGCTGGTCACGGCGGCGACGGCCATGCAGATCAATACGACATTCACCCAGCCGATGAACCGCATGGTCGCGGGGTAATACTCCTCTGAACCCAAAATATGCAATCGCCTGGTTGCCATGGGGGTTATGGGGTTGCCGGGATTTGAAAAAAAATGTCCTCAGGAACAACCGGAACAGCGAGTTGGTTCTTATATTTCTTGATGCGGGCC
Source organism: Chitinispirillaceae bacterium (assembly GCA_016926315.1). Next base: position 8,978 of record JAFGOU010000434.1, on the reverse strand, counting down.
ATACGGCGGTAGTGAATATATATTACTGCACTGACGTTAGTTTTTAGAGTATGCGTATTGAAAATATACGCTGAAAGCCTCACGTCGGCAAACGACAGGCTTTTCTGACGCAAAGCAATGATATCGCTTACGTTCCGGCATTGCCGGGTTGGCACTAAAAGAAAGCTCCCCCTCCCCGCGCTATTTCAGATACCGCTCGCTCAGTGCCTCAAAATAGGCACGCAGCGCCTGCCGGTAGCCTTCCGGATAGTTGCCTCCGAATGCCTTCAGGCGTAACAGGTGAAACGCATCAAGGTCTTTGAATGCCTTTCCGGGATCAATGACCCTTGCCTCTCCGAATACGTTCTCAGCGGTCCGTGATTTCCACTCCTCCCTGCCCTCTCCCTGGCGGTGCATGGATAGCGTTGTTTCGAGCATGCGGGCTAAAAACCGGTCCTGCCGCTCGGAAATTTCCGCTGATGGACGCGAAAGCATGGCTGCCATGCGGCGCGCCTCCTCCTCAAGGTTACTCACCCTGCCGCGCATCCCTTCGCCCGCCTCATTGCCGTACTCCTCGGCAAGTTTTCGCAGTTCGTCGGCGATTGCCTGCTGCGCGGCCTGTGCCTCCTGACGCGCCTGTTCCCTGCCCTCGCCGTCGCCCTGCCCGGGCGAACTTTCCTGCCCCTGAAGCATCTGACGCAGCAGTTCCGCGGTCATGGAGTTGATCGCCGCCTGTCTGCCGGAGAGCTTACGCAATCCGGGCATCATGCACATTCCGCCCTCTCCGCCGGACTGCTGTCCGTTTTCCATTGCCGAAAGCGCGGTAAGCAGCGCGTTCGCAAGAGCCCGCAGAGCCGACCCGCTTAACGACATTGCCACACCGCCATCGCTTGATGCAAGCGCGTCGATCACGCTTTCAGATGCCCGGAGCGCATCTTTGTATCCACTGCCGATGGCAAACATCTGGTCCGGCGGGAGCATGGAGAGACCATCCGCTTCGTCCATGCTCTTTTTTACCGCGTCCTTGAGCGCCTGCTGACCGCGTGCGCGAGCGGCGACGGAATCGTCTGATGCCCCAAAGCCGCCCATGAGCTCCTGCTGCCAGTCGGCGAGCGCAAGAGCGTCGCGGGAGAGCGCAAGGAGTGTTTTTCGTTCCTCTTCCATGCGGTCGGCCAGGTTGAACTGCATCATCTGCATGAGCTCCTGCGACAGGGAGGCAAGCGAACCGCTCATCTGGTTCATGGACGATTTCGGCGGCTGCTGGCGGCGGGAAAGCGCGGATTGCATGGATTTCCGGAGCGAATCGACACGCCCCCCTGATTCCGGCGTGCCGCCGGGAGCGGCCTCTGCCGCGTCCTCTGAAAGCTGCCTGATCGCTTCGAGCAGCTCCTGCTGTCGCGCCATGTCGAGATCGGCCGGACGCTCGCCTCTGGAAAGGGAGGCCTGTTCCTTTGACAGCTCTTCTGCACGCATGGCGAGCTGTGCCAGCTTCTGGTCTTTCTTCAGCATCTCCAGAAACTTGAGTACATTATCGAGCTGTTCTTCGAGTTTCGGCAGAAGGGACTGTACCTTTTCGATGGCAGCGCGCATCTCCCGCCATGACAGTGGCTTTTCAAGGTCCTTCAGGTTGAACAGCAGGCTGTCGCCGTACTCTCTTGTCAACTCTTCCACGGCATTTCGCACCTCATCGAACTTCCGGGCCATCTCCTCGCCGATCGCTCCCTCCGCTTTATGCTGTTCAATCGCCCGCTCCAGCGACTGCAGCGCCTTGTGCATCGAATCGGCCTGCGCCTCAAGCTCCTTGTGCACCTCGCGGAGTATCTGCTTCTGCTCCCAGCTCAACTCGTTCTTTCTGGCGGCCGCTTTGACCATCCGTTCCAGTTCACGGCCGATCTCTCCCTGTTTGTCACGCACCGCGCCGAGCGTCTTCTCCGCCTGCTCCTGGTTGCGCGCCCGCTGCTCATGACGCTCCTCAACGGTCGGGATTCGCAGCCAGAACGTATCTGAAACGCCCGGCCGGGACAGCGCGTCCCGCGCTTCGGCCCAGTAATAAACCGTATCGCCCGGGTAGAGTACCAGTTCGGCAAGGTGCCAGATGAAGGAAAGGTGCGCCGTAACCGGGACGCCCTTTAATGGAAACTCCCGGTCACCGGCCGTTCCCGCGCGCTGCGCGCCGGTCCGCCATTTGAGCGCCATGGAGCGGATCCCGATATCATCCACCCCCTCAACCCGGAGCGTCTCCACCTGCGCCGGTTCGAGTATTTTATTGAATCCGGGCCTCACGATCTGGACAAGCGGCGGCTCATCGGGAATAGCGCTGATGCGATACATCGGCAGCGAATCGCTCGTTTGCCCGAGCGTGTCGATAAGCGCGAAGGTGTAGGAGACCGGCGCCAAAACCGCCATTTCACCCGAAGCGGACGATCCGGTAACCGAAAGCGGAAGAGAATCGTTCCCGCGCAGGAGCCACGCCCTGGATAACCGTTGCGATGTAATGGAAACCTGTACGCGCGAACCGATATACGCTTCAAACGTCCCCTGGCCTTCGGCCAGTGCGTGCTTCTGCCGGCGGGTATAAGCCGGCGGTATCACCACGATATTCAACCCGAAAAGGCGGGGCCGGGGCGCTACGGTGACCGTTTCGGGAGGAAGCGCGGTGGTGAGGGGGGCGAACCGGTAGGTAAACGTGCTCGTTACCGAATCGAGCCGATAGACAAACGCTCCGCTGCTGTCGGGGCGGAGCACAAAATTCTGATGACGTTCTCCCCCGGCAGTCGAGAGCTGCAGACGGGACGAAGGAAACCTGACACCGGAAGGCTGCAGTTTCAACGTCACCGATGCTCCCTGGGGCACCGTAACACTGCCCGGCTCGACCCTCATGCCGCGGCCGTCAACGCCGCGCAGCGGAAGGTCCCAGTAGTCAAGCAGCCGGGGCGAAAGCAGCGGGGTGGTAAGGCACCAGAGTCCCAGAAGCAGGGCATACGCTCCGGCAGGGAGGCGGCGTCGCCACGGTGGAGGCGCCGTGGGCAAGGCCGGCAGGTCCTGAAGGGCCCTTTCGCACGCTGCGCCGGTAAAGGGATTATCACACGTTCGCCAATTGCGCGCCAGTTCGAGCGACAGCGAAAGAAAGGTTTTTTCCCCGGACAGGCGCGACTCAATGCTCCGTGCGACATCGAGCACTCCCGGAGCTTTGAGTACCATGGAATAAAAAATATGCGCCGCTATGAGCAGCACGGCAACGGCCGCGCCGGCGTCAAACAGCAGGGGTAGAAGCGTCAGGGGCAGGAACGCAAAGAGCGCCTGCAAAAGGGCGGTGAGCGTGAGGAACGTCGCCGCAATCAGAAGCGCGGCTCGCTGGATGCGCCCTGCTATCAGCCTGCGCCGGTAGGCAAAAACGAAACGGGTGAGTTTTTGAACAGCAGCGTCGTTCATATAGCCACCATGGATGCAGCCTCCCGGCAGCGCCGTCCGTTCACGGTCTGTTTCCCCGGTCTGATACCGGTCTGAAAATCGCGGAAACGGCCTTGCGCGCTTTTTCCTCCGGATCGAAAAACCAAGTTACCAGGTTGATCCCCATCTGCAGGGAAAGTTCATGAAGCGCTTTACCGTCGTTATGAATATGCAGGTCCTCCATGCCGTCGGTGATATCGGAACTGTAGGAATAGAACAGGACCATTCGATGGTCAAAAAACAGGCCGAATCCCTGGCTCCGCTCGCCGTCGTGCTCGTGGATCTTGGGGAGCCCGGCCAGCTTATGCGGGAACCGATAGACCGGGTGGTCTGCCGGAAGTTCAACGAGCGGGTTTTCGGGAAAGAGCGCGGCGACCTCCCTTCGAAAGGTGGGATCCATGCCATAGGTGTCGTCGACCCACAGGAATCCGCCGGCGGCAAGATAGGCGCGCAGGCGGACGCGCTCTCGTACGGTAAAACGCACATCGCCATGGCCGGTCATGCAGAGGAAGGGGTAGCGGAAAAGCCGTTCGTCCATGATCTCGACCGTAGCCAGGGTATCGCACACCGGAAGGTTCGTCCGGTCCCTGATCGTTTTGATGAGGTTGGGATAGCTTGACGGGTTGGCATACCAGTCACCGCCGCCGCCGTATTTGAGCCGCGCGATGGTAAGCTGACATTCGTTCCCCGCCGCAATCCCGAACATGAGAACCACGCAGAGGAAAACAGGTATCCTGGGTTTCATAATCCGCCTCGAAGGTAAAAATACAACGGGGGAACCGTAACGGAGGCTCCCCCTTTTTACTCGGCCAGGTGTATGGTTGCTTTTATTTCGTAATCGGCCAGCGCTTGTTCCACCAAATGAGAATGGGGCTGGCAATGTAGATCGTCGAGTAGACACCTGCGATAGTCCCTACAAACATGGTGAGGGAAAAATCTTTGATCGATTCACCGCCCAGGAAGTAAAGAAACGATACGCCGAAAAAGACCGTCAGGGAGGTAATAATGGTCCGCGAGAGCGTAAGGTTGATGCTCCAGTTGATAAGCTCGATGAAATTCTTCTGGCGCAAGGCCCCGCCACGAAGGTTTTCACGGATACGGTCGAAAATAACGATGGTGTCGTTAATGGAAAATCCGACGATGGTCATAAGCGCGGCAATGGTGGCCAACGAAATTTCGATGTTAAAAAATAAAAACGGCGTAAGGGCGATCAGAACGTCATGGAAAAGCGGGACGATCGCGGCAAGTCCGAAAGGAAGGCTGAACCGGAATCCCACGTAAATGAGCAACGCCACAAGACTCAACGACACGGCAATGAGGGCATCGGTTTTAAGCTCGTTGCCGATTTTAGGACCGACGAGTTCCTGCCGGCGCAACTCGAATTGGTTGTCGGGATATCCTTTAATGATGGCAGCTTTGATCTGGTCGCCGACAAAGGACCCCTCCGCCTTCTTTTTAACGGTTATCTGGATTTCATTATGCGAAACAGGGCCAACGGTTTTAACCTCAGGCGTGCCGAAATCAAGCGCCGTGACAATAGAACGGATTTTACCGAGATCGCCCTGAACCGGTTTTTCAAACTTGACCTGAACCACCGTGCCGCCCGAAAAATCGATCGAAACGTTTGGTTTGCCGTTCCGGATCAGCATGACGACAAGCGAAGAGACGATGAGGATAATGGAAATCGTAATAGCCACTTTCCTCGGCCCGATAAAATTAAAGTTCGAATTTTTTAGAAATTCTATCATACCAGTCCTTTAAAAAGTTGAAAAGTTAAATACTCATTTTCCCGACATTTTTCTTGAACATGATATCCATTACGACCCTTGAAACGAACAACGCGAGAAACAGGGAAATGGTAAGACCGAAAATGAGCGTCAGCGCAAACCCGCGCAGCGCTCCGGTCCCTTTCCAGAGAATGATAAGCGCGGTCACAATGGTCGTAAGGTTAGAGTCGACAATGGTGACGAACGCACGGTTGAATCCTGCTTCGATCGCGCTGCGGACGGTCTTTCCAAGCCGCAGTTCCTCCCTGATACGCTCAAAAATAAGCACGTTGGCGTCGACACCCATACCGATCTGAAGGATAATACCCGCAATACCCGGCAGGGTCAGGGTCGCATTGAGACCGGCCATCACCGCCAGAATACCGAAAACATTCAGAATAACCAGCACCACCGCGATAACGCCGCACAGCCGATAGTAAAATATCATGAAGATGATAACCAACAGGCCGCCTATAATGCCGGCTTTGATGCTTTTTTCAATCGAGTCCTGACCGAGCGACGGACCAACGGTGCGCTCCTCGATGATCGTTACCGGCGCGGGCAACGCACCGGCCTCCAGAACGATGGCCAGATTTTTAGCCTCTTCCATGGTGAAACTGCCGGTAATTTCGGCGCGGCCGAGCGGGATCTTCTGGATTATCCGCGGAGCTGAATACACGGTGCTGTCGAGCACGATCGCCAGGAACTTGTTGACATTCCGTCCGGTGACCGCGGCGAACCGCCGGGCACCACGGGCGTCCATCTCCATATCGACCTTGGCGGCGCCCGCACGGAAACCCTGGTCAATCGACGGGCTTGCCGTCTTGATCGCTTCACCCGTCATTTCAGGTGCTGCTTTCAAGTAATACAGCGAACGGAACATCTTCCCCTCGACTTTGGTGGTATCATGACTCCAGAGAAAGACATTACCGCCCAGTCCCGACCGTTCGAGCGCTTCACGGACGTCGGTTCGGCCCAGGATTGCCTTGACCCGTTCGACATTGTCCATGCGAACGCCCAACTGGTCCTGTACCGACACCAGAAATTCCTTGAACGATGACGCCTTTGCCAGTTCCTCAACCGTCATTGTTTTCGCGGAGTCCTTGATTGCGCTCTTGGCCGTCGTATCAGTCGTGTTATCCGCCCCCTTGAACAGCTTTTCGGCAAGTACCTGCTTCTCCTTTTCTTTTTCCGAAACCGTATCTTTCGCCGCGGTCGCGATGGATGAATCCATGAGCGCCTTTCCGGCCAGAACGTTATCAATGACCGAAATGGCCTTTTCGAGCTGTACGGGTTCCCGCAGCAGCATGAATTCGAGCTGGGCGGTCTGACCGATGATCTCTTTGGCCCTTTTTTCGTCCTTGAGACCGGGCAGTTCGACGATGATCCGATCCTGGCCCTGCTTCTGGATGGTCGGCTCGGCGACGCCGAGCTTGTTGATGCGGTTTTCGATGACCGTATAGGCGCGATCGAGCAGTTTTTTCTGCTGCTCTTTTTCGAGTTTTGACCGGTCGATCTCAAGAACAAGCCGCATGCCGCCCTGGAGATCGAGGCCCAGATTGACGATACGTTTGAGGATGTTGGGATGCGTCTTTACGTATTCTTCCCGCTGCTCCAGCGGTTTTGCATAGTAGACCACCGAATCGACCAGGAAATAACCCATGAGGAGAAATGACGCGACAACGATGGTCAAACGCCATATGATCTTTTTATCCATAAACAACCTGCCTGTCCTTTCTTGAATGCATGGTTACCGAATGGGGCGATGACACCGGTTATCACGGGGCGGCTTTCGCGCGCGCTCTATCGGCAAGATACTCTTTCACCTTTTCAACGATGTCCTTTGGATTCTGCGGTTTGGTCAGATACAGGTCGCATTTCACCCGCTGTCCCTCGCGGTAATCGTGCTCCTGATTGAGTGCGGTAAAAAGAAACACGATAAGATCCTTTGTCTCAGGATTGTTTTTTACCCACTCACACACCTCAAACCCGGTCTGTCCGCAGAGGATAACGTCGAGTATGACAAGATCAGGTTTCTCTTTCTGGATGACAGAAATCGCCTGGCTCGCCGTGATTGCCTCATACACGCTGAACCCTTCGACCTCGAGAAAAAGCCGCAGGATTTTGCGGATACCGGGCTCATCATCGACCAGCAGGATACGATAGGGCTTTTCTTGCATGATCCGACCGTTTTCTACTGACGCACGAACGCCAGGTCGAAAAAACCGCTGTTGTCACAAAGCCACCACGAATCTTTTATTCCTCCACCCGCTCTCGATGAATGATGAGGTAGTAGTGGAAGATAAATTTTTTATCGTTGACCATGCAATGAAATTCCATAACCGCCCCGTATGGCGGCACACACCTTATTTTCATAAAAAGAAATTGATGTTTTTTTACCGGTAATAGTATAATGAATGAAATTATTGAAAAACCGCGCTTTTTTCTAGGGAAAACACACCGGCACAAGGGGTGGGTCCGAATGCCGGAGATGATCAACCCAACGAGGTCCCCTGCACACGATGAGCGAACGAGCAACGACAGCAACCGGTACACTGGAAGCGGAAGTCAGCTCTCTGCGTGAACGCGTTGCCCGTTTTGAAAAAATCGAATCCGACTATAAGGCCGCGCTCCAGAAACTCGCCGAAAAAGAGACGTTCAATTTCGCCCTGTTTCAGTACAATCCGGTGCTTACCATGGTGGTTGACTCCGACGGCAGGGTTATCAAATCGAACAAAGCGAAAATATGTTCCGGCGACCGGCTGCCCGCCATCGGGGACATCATGTACAAGGACTACGCCTCGCGCCACAATATCGACATGTACCATAATCTCATGGAGTGCATGGCAAGCGGAAAAATCGGCTATTATCCCGACCTCGAATACGGCAACAAGGTGTTGAGCATCACCATATCGCCATTCCCCGGCGGCGCAATCATCGCATCCCAGGACATCACGGCGCAAAAGACCGCCGAGCAGGACCGTCTCAAGCTCATCGCCAAGCTGCAACAGGCGCTCGGAGAACTCGAGACCCTGCGCGGCCTCCTGCCGATCTGCGCCTGCTGCAAGAAGATACGCGACGATCACGGCTACTGGAACCATATCGAGTCCTATCTGCGCAGACACACCCTTGCCGATTTTACCCATACCCTCTGCCCTGACTGCGTCAAACAATTCTATCCCGACCTCTGGAAAAAGATGGAAAACGGTAAAGAAGCGGGGATCAAGGGACAGTAATCCTAAAATACGCATGACTCACCGCACAGGCCTGTATTGAGTCTGTCGAAATATGAGCCTTAATTTGATATTGCTCACCCTTCGGCGTGGCTGCTATGAGCGGAAAGGGCAATTTTGGCACCTGAATAGTTACTCTCCTTTTATCAATTCACCGAACGGGTGCGTTCAGATTGGGGTTGATTTTGATAAATAGTGCCCGTCCGGAAACCCCTGAATTGTGACATTCAACATTCCGGCTAACGCCGGACCGCGAAGGCTTGTGGTGAGCCCTGTCGAACCAAGCCTGCCATCCAGGTTTTTTCGCATACTGGATACCGGTTTCCACCTGCCTGCGCGAAGCCGCTACGGCGAAGGCAGGCCGATATGACGTCAGCAGGGGGACTTTTCGGACAGACACTAACCCGGATTATTCATGAATTTTGTTGAAGCGTTGAAAAAATCCCATGAAACAAATACAATCTCACCGCGGAGGCCTGTATTGAGCCTGTCGAAATACGCAGAGTGCGCAGAGAAAAAATGAGGATGACCAAAATCAAAACAATGCATT
>JAFGOU010000433.1 GCA_016926315.1 Chitinispirillaceae bacterium | reverse complement strand
GCTCGGCATGCTGACTGAAACGGACCTCGAAATGCTGCGCGAGGCGTCCGACGATCTGAAAAAAAAAGCGCTCAGGCAGAAGAGGGACTGAGACTGCTCCGGTTGAAGGAGCAGTTGCTGGTCAAGCACGGCTACCGCCTCGATGAGATCAGGAGCATGGGACTGGCCGAATTCGACGCACGAATCGAAATCGTCCTGCGCGCCGGCAAGGCCGGGGACGGCGGGACGCCGCGCAAACGGATGGTCATGAGGTCATAATGTCGAAACTGTCAATCGCGCTGGAGATCATCGGCAGCTCAGCCGGAGCGCAGGCGGCGCTGCGCCAGGCGCAGCGGGGCGTGCGCACGTTCGCGCACGCGGCCAGGACCGAGATCAAGGCGATGCAGCACTTCATGGGATCGGCCATGGGAAAGGTCGCGGCGCTCGGCGTCGGGTTCGGCGCGTTTCAAGTTGTCAAGGGAAGCGCGCAGCTCGACAAGAACCTGACCAGAATCGGCCAGATGGCGGGCGTGGGAAAAGAGGAAATCAAGGAGCTGCGTGAAGAGCTGTTCCGCATGGCCGAGGAGACCGGGCAGCCGGTCGCCGAGCTCGGGGAAGGCTTTGAGAAACTGATTGCCTCCGGAGCCGAATGGGGGCAGGCAAGATCCATGATCCAAGGAGTCAATGTCGCAACGGCAGTGACTGGCGCGAATGCGCAGGTTTTGGCCGACGCAATGACCTCTGCAGCAGCACTATTCAAGGACCTCGATCTGTCAAAGGCGGAAAATGCAACGGCGATACTTGATAAACTCACTGTCGCCGGTCGGCTTGGAAACGCCGAGCTGGAAAACCTGAGCATGATTTTCCCCCGCGTGGCCGGCCAGGCGCAGAGCGCGGGATTATCGTTTGAGGGAACGCTTGCGTTTCTTGAAGTGATGAGCAAGGCGGAGAAACAACCTGAGGTCCTCGCAACAATGGCCGATGCGACATTACGCCTGTTTGACAACCTTAAGGTAATGAAACGTCTTGAGCGTAAAACCGGGATAAATTTTTTCAATCCCGATGAATCGCGCAGGGATGTCTTTTCCGTTTTCAAAGACATCAGGAAAAAATACAACGACGAAAAAACGGAATACGGCAAGACCATGCTGATCGGAAGGTTGTTTGAAGGGATGGACCGGCGCAGCTTGAAAGGCCTGCGCATGCTCCTTGACAAGGATTTCCTGGATTTCGGACAGAAATTCCAAAAAACGATAGAGGACGCCGGGGGGACGCTCAAGAGAGATCTGCCCGACGCCCTCAACAATAGCATCGCGCAGACCGGCCGCCTGAACGCCTCGCTCCGGCGGGCCGCCGAATCGTTCACCGTGCCCTTGAACAAGGCGACGACCAACCTCATCAAATACCTGCGCGACGAGAAAAAGCTTTCCGGCGGCCAGATCGCCGGGCTCGGGTTCGGCACCCTGCTCGCCGCCTATGTCGGGGCGCGGTTTGTCAAGGGCGGCATCGGCCGCCTGCTGCGGACCGGGACCGGCACGGCCGGCGGGATCGCGGCGGGCAAGGCGGTGGAGGCCGCGGCCGGGGTGACGCCCGTGTTCGTGACCAACTGGCCCGCCGGGCTTGGGCTGGCGGGAGTGGCGGGCGCCGCGGGGACCGGCGGGATCGCTGGCCGCAAGGCGCTCGGGACCGTGGGGCGCGGGCTGTTGACGTACGGGCCGCGGGCCGCTCTGCCGGTCGCGCTTGCCGCGGGGGCGATGACGGTGGTGTCCAAGGTCCACGAAAAACAGACCAGCGTGCGGCTCGCCGAGATCGAGCGGGAGAAGACCATCGAGAAGACCGGCTACGCCTCGGACGAGATCCGCGACGCCATTTACAAGGCAAAGGGACAGACGCCGCCGGTCAACATCCAGATAACGATCGACAAGGAGGGCCGGCAGGTCGTGCAGAGCAACGCGCCGGAAACGAAGGCGCAGACCACGGTGCGCAACCGGGGATCGTTCTACCTCGGCGTCACCGACGAAGGACCGCTGTTCGCATGGCCCGGAGGGCAGGCACGATGACCGAACGATGGAGCATTGACGGCATCATCCTCGACACGATCGACGTGCAGGATTCGTTCGCCATGGCCGTGGCCCAGCACAAAATCCCGTACCGGCGCGGTGCCCTGCTCGAGAACATGGGCCTCGACGACCGGCCAATACGCATCAAGTGCCAGTTTTTCGAGGACCGATATGCCGAGCACGCGGATTTCGTGCGCCGCATGACCACTGTCGGCGACCGGCACATGCTCGAACACCCCGCGTTCGGCACGCTCTACGGGCAGGTATCGTCCTGTATAATCGTCTATGACGACCGGAAGAACGCCGCTGAAATAGACCTGACCTTTATCGTCGAAGAGGACGATGCCGACGCCGTATCGTTTTTGCCGACGACCGTGGGCCCGCAGGTCGAGGAGCAGTATACCTCGGCGCAGGAGGCGCAGATGCAGTCGTTCGCCGACGGCATGGAGGATTCGCTCGGCGCCGAGGCGTCGGAGATCTGCGGCACCGACATCGACCCGGAGCAATCGCTGCTATCGCAATTCACGTCCGCCTCGCAGGCCGCGCGCGATTACCTCGCCGACGTCGACGCGGCGATCGCGCGGTGCGAAGCAACGCTCGGCGACACCGACATCGCCGCTTCATCGTTTGTAAACACCATCGATTACGGGTCCCGCCTGCCCGGCAGGCTGGTCGAGGCGATGGCGCGCGCGGCCGAGAGGTTCTGCGCGGACAAGCCCGACGCCCTGTCGCCGCGCGCCTGGCTCGCCAACCTGGAGGCGGCGTACGAAGGCTTCGTCGCGCTGTTCCGGAACGACGATTTCAACGCGCGGGACCAGGCGCGCATGGCAACGGCGTCCCGGTACTCCCTGGAAACGGCGTACCAGTACGGCATCGACAACGACGCGGCGATGACGCTCAAACGGCTCGAGTCCGAGCCGCAATTCGACGTCCTGGGAACGAGGACCTCAACCGAAAGCGCGCCCGCGGTCATGACCATCAACGAGCTCGACGACACGCTGGCGATCGCCAGGGCCATGCTGCAGCAGTGCGTCGACCTGGACCGGTCGTCGCCGTGCTGGAAAAAAACCGCCGAAATCCTGCTGCGCCAGGTCATGGAGATCCGCCTGCAGCGGCACCGGCTCGTGCCGAAAACAATCGAAACGTCGACGCCGCTGCATATCGTCTGCCTGCGGTACGGCATCCCGGTCGGCATGGCGGACCGGGTGTTGTCGGTGAACCCGGCGATACGGAACCCGAACCGCGTATCCGGCGAGATATTGACTTATGCATAACACCGTCCATATAACCGTGAACAACGAGCGGCTGGAAACCGTGACGGCCTATTCGTTCGATTCGGACATGTTCATGGCGGCGGACGCGTTCGAATTCTCGGCCGGGCCCGGCGCCGCCGGCCTGGCCGCCGGCAGCCGCGTCGACCTGTGGGTGAACGACCGCAAGGCCATGGCGGGGATCATTGATAAAGTGACAAGCGGCGGCGGGTCGCGGGAGGGGACGGCGGTCATGGCCGAGGGCCGCGACATGATGGGCGTGCTCTGCGACCATTGCTGTACCACGCTCGGGGACCTCGTCGATCCCGAAGGAGAGGCGTCGTCGATCGATCTGTCGCGCCTGGTGCGGTCCGTGCTGCAGGGCGTGCCGTTCGTGCATACGCTCAACGACATCATGTACGAACCGGGCGCCTCCGGGCTCAACATCTCGTTCGAGCAGATCACCTGCACGCCCGGATCAACGGTGTTCGAAATCCTGCGCTCCGCGGCGACCTCCCGCGGCCTGCATTTCTGGTGCGATGAGCAGGGCCGGTTCATCTTCGGCAAGCCGGTATCATCGGGGCCGGCGCTGTTCTCGATCACGCGCAAACAATCCGGCGGCGGGAACAATGTCATCAGCGGCAAGAGGAAAAACGACATCACCGACGGGTACTCGAAGGTATACGTCTACAGCCAGTCGCAGGAATCGGACGGGGACGCCGACGACAACAATCTCGTCGCCACCGCCAGCCTGAGCGTGCCGGAAGAGTTCCCTTTTTATCGCCCGAAGGTGGTGCAGATAAACATGGACAAGAGGAGTCCGGCGCTCGAGGCGAAGCGGCTCCTGAACCAGGTGCGCGCGAAACTCGTCCAGTTCGAATATACGGTGCCCGGCCATTCGCAGAACGGCGAAAACTACCGGACCAACGTCCTGGCGCACGTCGACGACGAGCTGCTCGACGTCGCGGGCGATTACCTGGTCTATGCCAGGAAGTTTACCAGCGATAAAATTGCCGGACCGCAGACCCTGTTGCGGCTCGGCATGCCGGGGGTGGCGATCTATGCCTCGTGATTTCGCGATAACGGTCGACACAAGCACCGGCGAGGCCGATCTCGCGTATGACGCGACGGCGGCGGATTTCGCCCCCGTCGACGACTGTCGGAACAACCTGATCCTGAGCGTTGTCGTTGCGAGGGAAAGTTTTTTCGCGAACACATCGTTTGGGTCTGGACATGCGCGCCTCAAAAAAAAGACCTCCGATATCGCCGCCGAGATCGAGAGGCATATCGTGGACGCGACAAAATGGATCGTCCAGGCCGGACGGTGCATCGATATAACGGTATCGGCCGAAGAGGACAGGGCGGAACCGAACAGGATAAATATCCAGGTCGTCGCCCGTAAATCAAACGGGGATACCGTGCCTTTCACAACCTTCGTAAGGGTGATTTAAATGACCGCTACACCGTTTTTAAAGGACTTTAACGACCTGCTCGAGGCGCGCCTCGCCGACCTTGACAGCGAGTTCGCCGGGTGCGACCAGTCGGTCGGAAGCCTATGCCATGTCCTGGCCGCGACAAACGCGAGCGCCGAATGGGGACTGTACAAATACCTCGACTGGATCGCCCGGCAACTGTTCCCGGATACCTGCGACGACGAGCTGCTCGACCGGCACGGCAACGCGCGCGGCATCGCGCGCCTGCCAGGCGAGACAAGGGCCGCCTACCTGGAACGGATACTGGAGCGGCTGCGGTACGCGCCCGCGTCCGGGAACCAGTTCGACTGGCCGATATGGGCGAAGGAGGTCTCCTACGGCCATGCGACGTACACCGAGCTCGTCAGGGACGCGTTCGCGTTCGAGCACATGCGAGGCATGGGCAGCGTCAATCTCGTGATCACGTCGTCCAGGACCGAGGCCCAGGGCGGCGAGGAGGAGCCGACGTCCGAGCTCGTCGCCGCGGTCACGGCGAAGATCGAGCTGGTACGATGCTGGGGCGACGGGGACTATCTGGTGATCGGCGCGACCAAGAAAACGCAGGACGTCGAGATCGACGTGTCCGGGGACTGCGACGTTGACAAGACCGAAACCGACATCATCGCCCATATGAAGCAGCTCAACGTCGGGAAGAAACTGTACCGGTCGCAGCTTGAAAGCATTGCCATAAACAACGGCGCCGACGACGCGTCGGTGACGACGCCGTCGGCCGACGTCGCGGTCACCACCGGGCCGACGGTATACGAGCGCATCTGGCCCGGCACCATAACCATCAACGAGGTGTGACGTGGTTCGGGCGATTATTCAAGGCATGACCTGGATCGCGGGGAAGCTGAGGCGATTCACCGGCACGGGGCTGCCGGGGCAGATGCTGCGGAACCGCGAGATCATGCAGCATTACGGGTTTGCCAGCGATCCGCCGGCAGGGAGCGCCGCGGTCGTCATCGGCCTCGGCAACAATCTCGTGTGCGTCGCCGAGGACGACCCGTCGAAGCGTCCGGATCTCAACGCCATGTCCGGCGCCTCGTCGCTCTACAGCGACGCGACTCATTATATCCTGATTAAAAAGGACGGAACGGTGGAAGTGAAGACCGACAAGCCGGTCATCATCGAGTCCGATGACGTGCGCATCGGCAGGGAGACGCTGACCGAATCCCTTGAACGGGTAATCAAGGGGGAGACGTTCCTGACGCTGTTTAATTCGCACACGCATGTCGGCAACCTCGGCGCGCCGTCGTCGCCGGTCGTGGTGCAGATGTCCGCGCCTCTTCATCTCTCGACAAAGGTAAAGGCCGTATGAGCGCGGCGACACTGCGAGAGTCGATAATCGATCAAGCCCGTCTGGTGCAGGCGGCCGGCCGCGTATATCAGGCCCCCGCGGCCTGGGAGGTTCCCGCGGGCGCGGAATATTCGCCGGGCAAGGCGTATGCTGAGTGCCTGGGCAACGCCATCACGGACGAATTCGGCTTCGGCAGCAAATATTGGATAGAGCCGGTTATTGATATTTACGATCCGACGCCGGGCCTGCCCGCTGATCCCGGTGAAGGGGACCGGTATATCGCATCGGCCACGGCAAACGGCTGGACGGACAACAATATCTACGAATGGAACGGCTTGGCCTGGGTAGAGGTGACGGCATTGAAAGGCCTTGCCTGTTATGTCCTGGACGAGGACGAGATTTATACATTCAACGGGACGTCATGGATAAAGGTCCTCGGCAATGCGCACACCCGCCTTCACGCCCTTGATTCTACCAGCGACCATAGCATAGGTTCACTGACAACAAATTATGTTGTCAAGAACGACGGGAGCAAGCTGGTAAACTCGCAGATATTTGATAATGGGACTAATGTTGGAATAGGGGGCGTGCCTGTAGCCAACAAATTGGAGGTTTCCGGAACTGATGTTGCCGTGGCTTCTAAATGTTCATCAGGTGGCGGAGCAAATTTCACCATTGAACGTCCTGCCGGTTATCAAGGTAATTTTTGGCTGAAAACCGGATCGCTTGGCAGATGGAAAATAGGGGTGAATGGTGATGCGGAAAGCGGCAGTAATGCTGGAAGCAATCTTGTTGTAAACAGAAGGGCGGATGATGGCAGCAGTATAGCAGATGCATTGATAATTAAGCGTGATACCGGTTTTGTCGGAATAAATTGTACACCAACCGTAAGTCTTCATACTTATTTGGCAAGCGGCAATGTGTTTAATAAAATAGAAACAGGCAGCGCCAACACCGCCGCAACCGTATATAAAAGCACGGTGAGGGAATATCAGGCCGGGCTTGCCGCAGGCGGGGTAAGCGGTTCGTATTCATTATATGATGTAACTGGAACAACGGTCAGATTTCATATTGACACAAGCGGAAATATGGGTTTAGGCAATGGAATAACATCGCCTGCGGCAAGGCTTGACGTTGAAACATTGAGCGGTAAATTATTAAAACTTGCTCGAACATCTGGTGGAACATATAATGGAAATATTGTTTTTCCTTATGGGGATCAATATCCTTGTCAAATATTTAGATCAGGCGAAGCAGATAAATCACAATTTCTTGTTAATGCAAATTCCGGTAGTCTTTATATAGATACTGTCAATTGTTTTTATTGGCGTTATGGTATTAATGGCACGATGATAATGACCTTGCTTGGAAATAATGGCAATTTGGGTATTGGCGAAGTTTCCCCGGATTTACCTTTGCATATTACAAGAGCAAGCGGAAATCGTGTAGGCATAAAATTAGAACAGGAAACCGTTGCCGCTTGGCGTATCGGGATTGCTGCTTCTACAGCGCAGCTGAGATTTGATTATACGAACAATGACTTTTCTACTCCGGTAATGACATTGACAAGCAGCGGCAATCTTACCCTTGCGGCAATTTCTCATGCCACTTCTGATACTGATAAGTTTTTAGTCAGCGATTCGGGTGAACTGAAATATCGTACAGGTGCGGAAGTATTATTAGATATAGGTGTTCATGATCGTCTGCATGCCCTCGATTCTACCAGCGACCACAGCATAGGCAGCTTGACTAACAATTACCTTTTAAAGAACGACGGAAGCAAGCTGGTAAATAGTCAAATTTATGATAACGGAACAAATTTAGTGCTTGGTATAGGAGGAACATATACTGATGTAGATGTAAATTGTAATTTGGTAATGCTTGGTGTTACACAGGGAGATGTATTCATTGCTCCCGGTGAGATTGATTTTTATAGATCAACGAATGGCAATGCTGCAGGTTATATAAATAAAAACGGTTATGCCGGTTCGACAACGCAATATCGTGATTTATATATATGTGACGGTAAGGGAAGTACCGTCATGTTTTTTGACGGGAGTTCTAAAAATGTAGGGGTAGGTACGGGATCACCATTAGGGATTACTCATTGGATAAAATCACTTTCGTCAAATCCTTCTCAAGCTATTAGGTTAAATGTTGGAAATCCTACCGCATCAAGCGGGACATTCACGAGAGACAACACCGTAAACCCGCCGTTGATTATCGCAGACAAGGGAACGTTGACGGATGATGGCGAGTTAGAAATATTACTGGAGGATTCCGTTGACGACAGTTTTTATTACGAGGGATTTATCAATATCAGCGCTGTAGGAGAATGGGACGCATGTTATGGAGTTTACCGTTATGCTCATATATTTGGGCGGATTTATATGACAGAAATGGGAGGCCATTATATACAAAATGTTGGAAACATAAGTTCTGCAGGTTTGTATGATGTTGGTGCCGATACCGACAATAGTTTATGCCTGTATATAAAACCGGGAAGCAATAAAAAGGTTGTCATAAAAAACAGGCTCGGCGGCACCTGTCATTTGTCTTATTTCGGTGTGCTTACTAAAATGGTGATAGAAAGTTTATGATACCACAAACCATACATTTTTATTGGTCCGGCGGTATGATGCCTAATAAATACAAAGAATGCATAAATACTTGGCGGCCGTGCGAAATTAAAATATGGACTCCTAAGGAATTAAATATTGACATCGATTTGCCGGTTAATTTTCAATCAGATATTGCAAGATGGAAAATACTACTTGAAAACGGGGGTATCTATTGCGATTGCGATATGTATAGGATCGGTATGTTTGGGCTCCTATTAAATACCGAATGCTTTGCCGTCAAGTCCGGGTATATGGTGCAAATGATGAATTGTTTTGTCGGCTGCGAAAAGAAAAATACTTTAATCGAACGGCTGCTGGTCGAAACGAACAAAAAGATTTATGGAAAATGTCTGGTGATTGACCTATGCAAAGCTAATTCTGTTATGCTTGAAAAATGCAAAACTGTTTTAGAGACGGAATATTGTCCGATAGTAATGGGTGGAAAATTAAATACACCAGTAACGAAGAAAACTATTGCTATTCACAAACATTTTATGGGATGGAAACCTCAAACCAATTAGAGGGAGAATTATGTCAAAAATAGCTATTCTCAAATTATCGCCGAAAGATACATTTTCCGATATTGATAACGCGGTCGGCGGCGGTAAAATGTCGGTACGAGAAATTGAATTGTCAGCCTTGGAAAATCTTGCTGGGGTGGCGGCTGCCGATCAGAAAGAATTGCGAAAAGCAAATACCTGTTATGACCTGGTGGATGAGATAAAGCGTTTGAAAGAACAGGACGAAGTCGAGGTATATCGTGTTTCGAAGGGGGAACTTGACGAATTTATTATAACCGCATTCGGCAAAACGGCTGGTCAGCGCCCTACAGGCTGGTTTTATGCCCGCAATCTTTTCAAACAATTCGAACAGCCGGAAATCGAAGAGGTAAAGTAAATGGCAAACAGCAACGCGACAATATTGCGGCAACTGCTGCCGCGTATTTTCACCGGGCCGAATATTGATAAAATAATCGGTATCCAAGGCGATGCTCTCGACGATATCGAAACCGTTGCTGCCGAACTGCTCAAGGAAATGTTCCCCGATACGACCAGGGACAATATCTCATCGCAGAACCCGACACCAGGAGCGTCGCCATACGGTCTGTTGGAATATTGGGAAGCCAAATATCGGATAAGCCCATCGGCCGGAGCGACGTTGGATCAACGTCGTGCGGTTGTCATTGCCCATGAAGCGGCGATAGGCGGTTTGAGCATCCCGTATTTCGAAGGTATCGTTGTAAAGCTGGGTTATACAATCGGCGGGCCCGAGATGGGCGATCCACACGCGAGATTGACCGATGGTGAATATAAGCCGTTCAGGGCAGACATCTCTCAGGCGGATATCGACGAAGTATACGACGAAGATACCGGGGCGTCTCGATATACGTGTTGTGTTTATGGCACCAACGTCGAAACCGACACGGTCCTGCAGACAATATTGAACAGACTTAAAAAAACAGGCAGGGAAATACTTTTTATCAATGAATAGGGGTAATTATGCCGAAGACAAAATTTATCAGCGGATCAACGGTTTTTAGTAAATGGCTCAACACCATATTCGGCGGCGGCGCGGCGACGTGGCAGGCCTCGACCGCATACGCGGCAGGGGATGTAATAGAATTGAGCGGCGGGGAGATGCTGAGGTGTACTATAGGAGGGACATCGGGGTCGTCGGAACCTGGGGTCCCTGGTGCGCTAAGGGCCACTGTTGCTGATGGAAGCGTGACGTGGGAACTCTTTGGTGGACATTTACACGATGAAAAAGCATTTGACGGATCGGCACCTAAGGTATTATTAACCGGAGCCGCAGAAGTTACAGGCACCTTGCCCGTTGCTAACCAGGTTGATCATACCCATGATGGATCGCAAAGGGCAAAAATTCATCAATATAATCACATAGACGGGGTGACGGAGGGGGATATTTCACTGGTATTCCCAAATACTCAGTTTACAACAGAACAAACCATCGCCGCGAGGTACAGGCGGCATCAGGCATTGGAATCCGGCAAGCCGGATGTTATATGGTTGTCAATAAAACGATTTACTGCAACCTCGAACGGTACTGGCTTTGGGACCTCTGCACAACCCCTGCCTACCACCATACGACCACCTGACGATATAAAAATACCCTGTATTATAATTGATAATGGCAATGAATTGATGGGTGCAATTCACATATCTGCAGCAGGAAATGTAGCTTTCACCTTGGCTGGCAGCGTTTCTGGTGATGCAAATTCAAATATTCATGTTGCCAATATATTCACAGCGAGCGGAACTAAGGGTATTCCTAATTTGGAGATTTTATATACAACGTGGTCATAATTATAAAAAACCCCCAATTTACATTTTATTTAATTTGATTTTTAATACCCCTTAAATGCATTTTTAAGGTGTTTGCTTAATCGGTTTAGCTTGTTAAATAAAATATTTCAATTCATGTGGTAAATATTTTCAATCCAAACGGTGCGTTATAACTGCATAAAAAGGGAATGGTACGAGTTGTTCTTCCCTGGCATTATAATAACGGATATCATGTGCCATTATTGCACGCCAGTTGTTTTTTTTCCGTAGGGAAAGAGTAAGCGATTTAACCGGGACGATAATGATACGACAGGTTTTTCTTCGAAAGCGGGTAGCGCTGGTGTGCGCTGTGGTGCCGCTGTTGACGGCGTGCGCGTCTCCCTCGCTTCATCACAAGCCGCCGCCGCTGATTTCTTTGCCAAAGGAAACAGAAATCACCCCTGAACAGGAGAGCAGGATTGACTCCCTTGCTCTGCAGGTTGACAGCCTGACCGCGCGATTCCTCAGACTTCAGGAAAAGGGGCCGCTGCCCGGGCACATTAAAAAAAAGTGGCTTGCTCTGACGCGGGAGGCTGAAGCGATCCAGAAAGAAATCCCGGCCAACAAGCACCTTCTTTTCCTTCTTGGCGAACTCTATCGCATCGCTATTTTTTTCGGGGTTCCGGATGCTGCAGAATCCGCGGAATTTTATCTGACCCAGTGCGTTGGTCTGCATGGCCGGGATTACCGGCCCTATCTGCTTCTTGCATGGCTCTACCTGAGACGGGGGTGCCAGTTTCCGGAAAAAACGCGCTACCTGCTCACGGTGGTGGACCGGAAACTGAGTGAGACCTATTTCCCGTATTTACAGATGCTCTGGGGCTATTACTACCACTCATGCAGAAATGACCCGGAAAAGGCGTTTGGCTATTTTATCAGCTATCTTGCATTTGATCCGGACGATGAGTGGTCGAGAAAAGTGTATCAGGAGATCAAGAAAGAGCTGAGCGCGAAGAACCGGAAGTAAGAACATCGTACAGGTCGCAGATTCGTTCCACCTGTTTTTTGATATCATGCCGCTGTGCTGCCCGGGCCGCTCCTCGCACGCCGAATGCCGCCCGCAGTTCGCGGTCGCCTGCCAGCAGCTCCAGATGTGCGGCAAGGGCATCCGTGTCCCGCTCAGGGGCAAGAAGTCCCGTGCGGCCGTGCTCCACAACCATGGGAATATCGCAGTGCAGCGTGCCGACCACCGGGATACCCGCAGCCTGCGCTTCCAGTACCGTGACGGGCGCCCCGCCCTCAGTGTCGCCGTCAGCGGCGGTAATACTGGGTGCAAGCACGATATCCGCGCTCCCCAGCAGTGCAAGATAACGCTGGACCGGCACGGTGCCATGGAAGGTGACCCTTTCCGCCCTGCCCGTCTGTTTGAAAATCGCTTGGACCTTGCTGCGAAACCTTCCGTCACCGATACAATCGAGAACCAGGTTAGGACAGTTCTGCAAAGCCTTTACAACGGCTTTTGCTGCGTACGGCGCACCCTTTTTTTCCCGGTTGAGCCCGATGAAAAGCACCCGGACCAGACTCGAGTCACGGGCCCGCGGCTGTGACCGTATTGCTTCTATATCAATGCCGATCGGAATCGTATGGATTTTCTGCGCCGGGCAGCCACAACCGGCAAGCTGCTCTGCCATGAAATCACCCTCGACAATGAATGCGTCGCCACGGCTGAATAGTTCTGCGTATCGTCTGCGCCAGACCGCTTTTTGGGGCAGCTTGTTCACGTCGATGCCGTAAAACGTGGTTACCAGCGGAAGAGCGGTTGATTGCAGAGCAGCAAGGTGCCGCCACGATTCATGCGCAAAATGGCCGTGAATCAGGTCGGGCTTGAACCGGCCCAAAGCATTTCTGGTTGCGCTCGCCGGATAGTGCGCCAGCGCCCGCCATACCAGCATGGCCAGCCTGGCGCCCGGCGTGAGGCGCTCGACCATCGGATAGACCGGATCAAACGGAAACAGCTCGCTGTTCTCACGGTACTGGCAGAGCACCGACGACGTGCAGCGGCTCATGAACCGGAGCTGGTTGTAGATCCAGTTCTGGGTCACGGGCAGAAACGTATTGGTGAGATGCAGGACACGCATGGCGTTGCATTTCAAAATAGTAAATAGGAATGCGCCCTGACGCGTATTCTTGCTGCATTCGAGGCCATCATAGATTTTCCTTTTGGCTTGTGTTACTTTATTTGAACGCTCCTTGCGGGCATCTGCGCGCATCAAAACAGTATACCAGGAGGCTCATTCGTGCCGCGCGTGTCGGTCATTCTCCCTACCTGTAATCGGTGCGCCGTGCTCAGGCGCGCCGTACAGAGTGTGCTCGACCAGACCTTTACCGATTACGAACTGATCGTGGTCAATGACGGCTCCGGTGATGAGACAGCGTCCTATCTGTCGGCCATTGCATCGGAGAAGATAAGGGTGGTACAGCGTGAATGCACCGGCGGCGGGAGCGCAGCGCGCAACGAGGGAATCATGCTCGCCGCGGGCGACTATTGCGCCTTTATTGACGATGATGACGCATGGGAGCCGAAAAAGCTTGAAGAACAGATGTCGGTCATCGCCCCACACGACCCAGATCTGTGCCATACCGGCATCAATGTGTATTCGGCGCACGGCAGGTTGCTCACGTACGTGTTCAAGAAGGCTCGATATGACAACAGCGTGCGATCGATCATGTACGATAACTATATCGGGACCACCTCATCGGTCATGGTCCGGACCGCGCTGGTACGGGAAATCGGCGGGTTCGATCCGGCCCTTCCTGCGCTGCAGGACTGGGATTTTTACCTGCGCCTCTGCAGGAAAGGGTGTTTGATAAAGGGGATCGACAAGCCGCTGGTCCGGTACTATTTCATGGACCGGACCGGAAACGTCTCGTTCAATTACGCAAACCACGCCAGGGCGGTCCGGTATCTGGGAAGGAAGTATCGCCATGAGGAATATGATGGGATTTTCAGGCGGGCATTATGGTTGACAACCGTGAAAAAGGGTCTCAAATCGGGCCATTTTTTGCGCAGCGCACTCAGGGAAATGCTGGGCCTCTGAACAGGGATTGACGAAGGGACCTCCCTAATGAATAATAAAGACAAACGGCTCTATCTCATCGACGGTCACGCCTTGATCTACCGCGCCTATTACGCGCTCATAAGGAATCCCCTTACCAACACCAAGGGCGTACCGACCGGCGCGGTGTATGGGTTCGCCAACTACCTTCTGCGCCTGCTCGAAACCCACGACTGCCAGTACTGGGCGATCGCGCTCGACAGCGACAAGCCCACGTTCCGGCACAAGATGTACGCCGAGTACAAGGCCAACCGCGAGGAGATGCCCGACGACCTGAAAACGCAGATCCCGCTGGTCAATGATCTCATTGCGGCCATGAACATTCCCTGGGTAAGGCAGGACGGCGTAGAAGCCGACGATCTCATCGCCGCGCTGACCCGCCGCGCCGTGGCGCAGGGATTCGAGGTCTACATCATCAGCAAGGACAAGGACCTGATGCAGCTCGTGGGGCCCAGGGTCAGGATGCTCGCTCCGGAAGCCGGCGGCGCTCTTGTCGCCATGGGACCAGACGAGGTGAAAACGAAAATGGGTGTGGAACCCGAGCGCATCATCGATTATCTGGCGCTCGTGGGCGACGCGTCAGACAACATTCCCGGCCTTCCGGGCGTGGGTCCGAAAACCGCGCTCAAACTGCTCGCGGCGGCAGGAAGCGTGGAAAACCTTCTCAAGGACCCCGGCATGGCAAAGAACGCAAAGCTTGAGGAGAAAATCAAGGCGAATAAAGAGATCCTGGTACTCAGCAGGAAACTGGCAACCCTGCAGTACGACGTTGCGTTGGACGCAGCGCCCGATGCGCTCAGGCGAAAGCCCATGAAGCATGAGCAGTGCATTGCCCTGTTCAAGGAGCTCGAATTCGGATCGCTCCTGCGCAACCCTTTGTTTTCAACGGTTAAAAAGCTTGGCCATGCGACCCGTATTGCCGGATCAATTGACGAACTAGCAGCGCTCGCCGAAAGGATCGCCGACGCGGGCCAGGTATCGATTGACACTGAGACAACGAGCACCGAGCCGCGGAGCGCACGGCTCGTCGGCATCGCGCTCGCGATAGACGAGACAGAGGCGTTCTACGTTCCGGTAGGCCATGTGCAGGGGAACAACCTGCCGCTCAAGCAGGTAGTGAAGACGCTGCGCCCGGTCATCGAATCGCCCAAGGTAAAAAAAATCGGCCAGAACCTGAAATACGATTGCCAGGTGTTTAAAAACGAGGGGATCGACATGAAAGGGCTGGCGTTTGACGCGATGGTGGCCGCCTACCTGATCGATCCCGGAAAGCGGCAGTACAATCTTGACAAGCTGGCGGCAGACTGGCTCGGCGTCGAGACCACGCCCATCGAGGCGCTTATCGGCAAGGGCAAAACGCAGAAAAGCTTCGGCGAAACAACGGTAAGCGACGCGGCCTCGTACGCGGGCGAGGACGTGATCGTACCCATCGCGCTCAAGCGGATATTGGAGCCCCTGCTCGTCGAACGGAAACTCGACCGTCTGTATGATGAAATCGAGATGCCGCTCGTGCAGGCGCTTGCCGATCTCGAATGGGCCGGTGTGCTCATCGATACCACGCTCCTTAAAACCCTTTCGGTGAAATATTCCAGGGTCATTGACGCATTGACCAGTGAAATCCACGATTGTGCCGGTGTCCCGTTCAATCTCAACTCGCCAAAGCAGGTGAGCGAGGTGCTGTTCGATACCCTCAAGCTGCCCCGGTCGAAAAAGACCAAGGTCGGGTCGTACGAGACTAACGTTGACGTTTTGGAGAAGCTCGCGCCTGCCCACCCGATCGCCAGAAAAATCCTTGACCATCGCGAAGCGCAGAAGCTGCTCTCAACTTACATCGACACGCTGCCCGCGGCGATCAATCCGCTCACCGGACGGGTTCACACCTCGTTCAACCAGACCGTGACCGCGACCGGCAGGCTCTCGAGCACCGGGCCGAACCTGCAGAACATTCCGGTGCGCACCGAAGAGGGCAGGCAGATCAGGGAGGCGTTTGTCGCGCCCAGGGGACACCTGCTTGTTTCGGCCGACTATTCGCAGATCGAGCTGCGCATTCTTGCCCATCTGTCGCAGGACCCGTTCCTGCTTGAGGCGTTTCACCAGGACAAGGACATTCACACCCAGACCGCGTCCGCCATTTACGGCTGTTTCCCTGAAATGGTCACGCCCGACATGCGGCGCGCGGCCAAGACCATCAACTTCGGCCTCATGTACGGCATGGGGCCCGTCAATCTGTCGCGCCAGCTCGGCATCTCCTTTGCCGAGGCGAACCGGTTTATTGACGCTTATTTCAGGCAGTTCCCGAAGGTAAAGGCATACATCGACGCCTCCATTGTAAAGGCGCGCGACGCCGGCTATACCGAAACCATGCTCGGCAGGAGGCGCTACCTGCCCGACATCGCTTCACCCAACCGCACCATCCGCGAGGCTGCCGAACGGGTGGCGATCAACACGCCGGTGCAGGGGACCGCGGCCGACATCATAAAGATCGCCATGGTGCGCATTCACGAAGAGCTGCCTGCCGCGTTCCCGGATGTCACCATACTGCTCCAGGTGCACGACGAGCTGGTGTTCGAAGCGCCGCAAAAAAAGGCCATGACATTTTCAGAATGGGTCAAGGAGAAGATGGGCACAGCGCTCAAACTCGACGTGCCGCTCAAGGTGGATGCGGGGATCGGGAAGAACTGGAAAGAGGCGCATTGAATAAAATCGTTTGAAAAGATGAAGAGATGAAAAGATGAAGAGATGAAAAGATGAAGAGAGGAAAGAATTATTGGAGGGGAATGGGTTCCCTGGGTCCGAAACCCGCGCTGTGCGCGGTTTCCGGACACACCCCTTCCAAGCTGACCGCCGTTATTCCTTACCAAGAATCTGCGATCCCCTCGTGAACCGTGAATAGCGACTCACCCTTTTTCATTATGGAATGAAGAGATGGTCGTTAACCGTGATTTTTGGTTTCAAGCATCATTCATCATTCAAAAATCATCAATTAAAAAGGTTTCTGCCTTGCGCATGGCATAGGGATCAAACATCGCTGTTATTCCCTGAAAAGGATATGGGGCGACCGACAGGGGCAGAGGCGGCGTGAGTCGCCTCACCCGGCCAGCACCAAGTCTTGGTGCTGGCCCCCCTCCCCCCGTACCTATTGACAAAAACCCGTATTTGGGGTATTTTATAATTTGAGATCATATAGTTATAGATTATTGATATCCTCCCGTATTCAAGGATGTACCATAATGAAAAATCTGTCAATCAAGTTCCTTTTCACTGCCCTGCTTGCGCTCTGTTTTACCTTTTTCGGGGGCACTGTTCTGGGACAGGATGAGGAAGAGGAACTGGCGCAGGAAGAGCAAGCGGATAAGGTGATGCAGGAGCAGATGGAGCAGGTGCTGGAAGAGGAGGAGCAGAAGAAGGAAGAGGAGCTTGACCTGCCGCCGATCGACGAATCAATGTATTCGGATGAACCGGCACCCAAAAAGGTTGAGAGTAAAAAGGAGCCGCCGCCGGATCTCGGTCCTGAGCCGGTGCTCGAGCCTGAGCCTGACCTGGGCCCTGAGCCGGTATTCAGCTCCACCGAGAGCGATGCGCTGGTCCAGAACGCGATTATCGAAGGCGTGCAGCTTTCCGCTGAACCGGGTGATAAAGAGGATGAAAAGGTGGTGAGCTGCTATTTTATTTTCCGGGACAAACCGTCAAGCTATTTTTACGAAATGAAGAAACGTGAAAAAAAAATCATTTTCGAATTCAATGACACCAGGGCGAGCGCCGCGCCTGTTCCGTCAACCGCAGAGCCGCCGATCACCGGGTTCACGGTGGAGCAGCGCAAGGTTGATATCAACAAGGACGTACGCGGGCTCAAGCCGGAATGGCATACCCAGATACGGGTGATATTCAAGCTGGACAAGATTCCCGACATTCGTGTCAGTGACGAATACAATATCATCTCTTTCAGCTACAAGTGGACCACCGATCCTTCGAAAGAGGACCAGTATGTGGTCAAGGACCCGACCAAAAAGATCATGTTTTGGTCCGGGGCAGGGCTTGCCACGGCAGGCGTGAGCACGCTGGTGTGGTATTTTCTCAGGCCCGGCCCTAAAGGCCCGGAAGAAATTTCAATCGACGACCTGCCTGATCGGCCGGATAAATAAGAACGGCCTTGCGTCATCTCCGGATCTTTTCTCAGGAGCGCTACAGCTGATTGTTTGATCGCGGAAGGGATGCTTATTATCCTCTCTGCAGATCGGGGCGCAAAATACTATTTTTATTTTCTGGTTTTTAATGACCGGTGAAGGGGAAGGCAGTCCGGTTTCTCCGGCCGTTCAGGGTTTCAAACGATCATGGTCCCAAAAAAATACTATTCCATACATATTCCGGTCGGCGCATTCTGGAAGATTTATATGCCGGTGGCCTTTGGTATATGTTGTGTCGCGTTTTTCGCGGGTCTTTTTTTCGTGGACCTGTACGTTATGCCGCGTATTGTCGGCATCAACCGCGACATGGTGGTTGTTCCGGATGTCAGCGGAATTTCGTATGAACAGGCCAGGGAAAAACTGTTTGGCGTCGGACTTCTTACCGAGATCAAAAGCCGCGAATACGATTCCAAGATCCCGGTTGACGGTATTATCAAACAGTATCCTGAACCGGGCACCAACGTGAAAAAGAGCCGCCGGGTTCTGGTGATCGTGAGCAAGGGCGAAGAGTATGCCGTGGTACCGGATCTGCAGAACCTGACCGAGATCCAGGCGAAAAATGAGCTGAAGAAAATGGGATTTTCCGTGGGTGAAGTAGAGAAGGTGTACCATAATAAACGGCCGAAAGATCTGGTCATCAATACGGTCCCGGCGAACCGGACCACTATTTCCCGGGATATGAAGGTGGACCTGATCCTGTCCATGGGGCCCAAACCCACGAGCGCGGAGATGCCCAATATCGTGGGAGAACCCCTTGCCGAGGCAAAGAAAAAACTGAAGGAGAGCGGACTTAGGGTCGGCAAGACCCGCTACCGCAACGACCACTCCCTGCTTCCCGGTACGGTTATATCCCAGTCGGTCCCTCCGGGCAATCGCGTGCCCTTTGAAAGCGCCGTCAACATAACCGTTTCCATCATTCGCTAGCGTGAAGCAACGCACCATTGTCATGCACGGCGCACCAAGTCCAGGCACGATCCGTTCGGTTGTCTTCCGGGCAGCGTATATCATGGCGGGGGCTTTGCTCGGCCTTCACTGTTCACCCGCCCGGTTTCCGGTTCTCCATCCGGTACCGGCAATAAGCCGCGCTGAAATGGCCCAGGGAAAGGCTGTAGAGTATTTCATACAGGCGCGGGACCTTGAACGGCGCGGCCTGCATCGCGAAGCGGAACGTTTTTACGAACTGGCCTCTCAGCTCGACCCCTCCTCCCGCGTCCTGCGCGACCAGCTCGCCAGGAAGTACATCGAATCCGGAAAATTCATGCAGGCGCTGGTTCTGACAAAAGGCGACCGTACCCTGAAAGAGCTTGACGTGGAAGAACTGAGGGTCGTTGCCGGCATCTATATAAAGACCGGGGATTTCATGCGCGCCATTGAGGCAATCGAAAGCATCAGTGATCCGTCTGACAAGGACTACTACTCCCTTGCGATCATGTACGAATCGATTGGCAATGCCAACAAGGCGCTGCTGTACTATCTCCTGTTTTACGATGAAAACAGCTCGTCGTTTGAGCTGGGTCTTAAAATCGTGCGATTGCTTGTCAATGCCGGGCGGTACGCCGCAGCGGATACGCTGCTTGCCGCGCTTGAAGACACGCACGGCCAGCGGCCGGCGCTGTTCGAAATAAAGGGAACCATGGCGCTCGAACGGCATGATACTGCCGGTGCGCTTATGCTGTTCAAGGCGGCGATCGGAATCGATTCGTCCTACGATGAGGCGATCCGGAGTGCGGCCCAGGTGTATCTGCAGAAAAGCGATTATCCGCAGGCGATTCTCTGCTATGAGATGCTGTATCGCAACAGTGTCTTGTTCAAGAATGTATACGGCCGGACGCTCGCCATCCTC